>NZ_JAYFER010000580.1:0-303 GCF_055795065.1 Lyngbya sp. CCY1209 | reverse complement strand
GGCGGCGGTGGGGGTAAAGGTCCAGTTACCGTCCGCGTCGGCAATTGTGGTGCCGAGCTCGGTTCCGTCTTGATAAATAGTGACGGTGCTTCCGGGTTCGGCGGTGCCGGTGATATCGGGGGTGGTGTCGGGGGTGATACCGTCGATGGTGATAATTGGGACAACAGGGGGGGTGGAGTCTATGATTAAGCTCGTTGCTGTCGATGTTGCAGAGATGTTCCCCGCCGCGTCGGTAGCTTGAGCCGTCAAGCTAAACGTGCCTTCGGTTAAGGCGGCGGTGGGGGTGAAACTCCAGTTGCCGGA
>NZ_JAYFER010000579.1:0-297 GCF_055795065.1 Lyngbya sp. CCY1209 | reverse complement strand
AAGCGAACGGGGGACGGCTACCATTCTTGATGATGATTGGTCGGCACCGGAACTTCCCCAAATCGACATTTCCGGGAATGATGATGAACCCTTACCCAATATTTCGGTCAGTAATCGCCGAATTACCGAAGGGAACCGAGGCCGGAAAAACGCCAAATTCGCGGTCACTTTAGACAGTCCCAGCAGCGAAACTGTATCGGTGGATTACACCACCGTCAACAAAACTGCAAAAGCGAATCAAGACTACAAACGAACCCAAGATGTTCTCACCTTCCAACCCGGTGAAACGACTCAAAG
>NZ_JAYFER010000578.1:0-8572 GCF_055795065.1 Lyngbya sp. CCY1209 | reverse complement strand
ATCAATGTACCTATCCTGGGGGATAGTCAATTAGAACGCAACGAAAAATTTCAAGTCAAACTCAGCAACCCCACCAACGCCAAACTCAAGGATAAAGTCGGCATTGGCATTATCATTAATGATGATGAACCCCAACCGAAGATTTCCGTGAGCGACACCCAAATAGTCGAAGGTAACAAAGGCCGCAAAAATGCCAAATTTACCGTCACCCTCGACGCTCAAACCGATGAAACGGTTCAGGTTAACTACGCCACTGCTGACAAAACTGCCCAAGCCAACCGAGACTACAAACGAACCGAAGGCACTCTCACCTTTAAACCGGGGCAAACCCGCAAAACCATAACCGTCCCCATCCTGGGAGACAACAAAGTAGAGTCCGACGAAACCTTCAACCTCAACCTCAGCCAACCCCACAATGCACAACTCAAAGACCGTCGTGGCATCGGCACTATCCGCGATAACGACTTCGCAGAAATTGAAATAAAAAATACTCAAATAACGGAAGGGGATGACAGAAACAAACAAGCTAAATTCACGGTAACCCTGAATGAAAAAGTCAACGAAAGGGTACGAGTGAACTACGCCACTGCGGACGGAACGGCAAAAGCTGGGGAAGATTATCGGCGCACCCAAGGTCAACTCACCTTTAAACCGAACCAAGTTAAAAAGACCGTAATTGTTCCGATTTTTGGGGATACCCTAGATGAAGAGAAGGAGAAATTTACGGTCATACTCAGCCGACCTAAAAATGCGAAGCTGGGAGATCAACGCGCCATTGGTACGATCAAGGATAACGACGAGGGGGGTGACAAACCCGGCGATAGTTTCCAGACGGCAATAAATCTCGGCAAACTCACAAAGGAAGAAGTTATGGTTGACGAAATCGGTTTTACCGAGGCAGGCGATCGCGACACTAACCACTTCTACCGCTTCCGAACCAATAAGGAAGGCACTTTTGTATTAACCCTCGACGATTTATTCAAAGATGCCAACGTCGATTTATATGGTAGTGACGAAGAGTTGATCGCTCAATCCAAAAACGACGGCACCAAACGAGAACGCATCGAAACTGTATTAGACCCTGGCAGCTACTACGTCCGGGTTTATCCTCAAGGGAGCGATCGCACCCCTTACCGTCTCAGCGTCGATTTGATTTAGGCGACTGACACTCGACTGTTATCGTTTGGGGAATCTGTTCTAAAGCCGCCTCGACGACCTCCACACCGGCGCCGTCCCGGTGGGCGTTTTCGCTGAGATATCGCTTCCAGGCTTTGGTGCCCGGCTGTCCGGCGAACAGTTGCAGGATGTGGCGGGTGATGCTGTTGAGGCGCCCGCCGCGACTCGTCCAGTCTTCGATGTAGGGAAGCATCCGTTCGACGACTTGATGGCGGGTGGGGGGGGTGGTGATTTCGCCGTAGATTTCGCGATCGCACCCCGCAAATAAATAAGGATTGTCGTAAGCCGCCCGACCGATCATCACGGCATCGACTTTTTCGAGCTGTTGTTTGACCTGTTCTAGGGTGGTGAAACCGCCGTTTATTTCGATGATTAAATGGGGAAATTCTTGTTTCAGGCGATAGACGTCTTCGTAGCGGAGGGGGGGGACGTTGCGGTTTTCCTTGGGGCTCAGGCCTTGCAACCAGGCTTTGCGGGCGTGCACGGTGAACCGCCGACATCCGGTTTCGGAGACGATGCGGACGAATGAGGCCATGTCTTCATAGCGATCGCGATCGTCGATGCCGATGCGGTGCTTGACGGTGACGGGGAGGGCGGTGGCGTCTTGCATGGCTGCGATCGCGTCGGCAACCCGCCGGGGTTCGGCCATCAAACAGGCGCCGAAGTTGCCGCTTTGGACTCGGGAACTGGGACAGCCGACGTTCAAGTTAATTTCATCGTAGCCCCATTCTTCGGCGACTTTGGCACAGATCGCCAGGTCTTTGGGGGAGTCTCCGCCGACTTGCAAAGCGAGGGGTTTTTCTGCCGGCGAAAAGCCGAGTAATTTTTCGCGATCGCCGTGTAAAATTGCCGCACTTGTCACCATTTCGGTGTACAGTAGGGGGCGGCGGGCGATCTGTCGCATGAAGTACCGAAAATGGCGATCGGTGCGATCCATCATCGGGGCGACGCTGAGGGGATGAACTCCGCATTCTCGAAGGGTTGGCGTTACAGTCTGGGCGATCGCACGCATGGCAAAAACTCGATATTGCACCGACAACAAACGACTGTTTCAGTTTAACAAATTTTGTGGATAGTTGGGGATTGCAAATTGAAAATGCTGGAACCGGGAACACTGTGGACGAGAATTCAAGACCAAACTCAAAAGGCGTTGGACTGCGGAGCCCTGCAGCCCATCGAAACGACTTATGAGGTGGTGGAAGAGGCGGAGATTTCGTTTTTGGTTCGTATTCTTGCCAACCTCCGACGCAAGGATAAAGCCCAGAAAGAAGAGGGACAGAAAAAATCTCAGACTGGAAAAGATTTCGACCCGTTTTTGCCCTACGATCCGGATGTGTTTGTCGCGGATTTTTCGGAAACCCATGTCGGGTTACTTAATAAGTTTAATGTGGTGGATAATCACCTGTTAATCGTGACGCGGGAGTTTGAAGAACAGGACAGTTTGTTGACGATCGCGGATTTTGAGGCGATGTGGATCGCCCTGCGGGAAATTGACGGTTTGGCGTTCTACAATGGGGGGCGAGATGCGGGGGCGAGTCAGCGTCACAAACACCTGCAACTGGTGCCCTTTCCCTTAATTCCCAATGGGTTAAATGTCCCGATCGAACCGGCGATCGCGTCGGCAATATTTTCCGATGAAATTGGCACGATTCCTCAGTTTGAGTTTGAACACGGTTTGCTCCGCTTTCCCACTGACCAAATAACCGCTCCGAAGGAAGCTGCAAAAGGGAGTCTGGACGGGTATTTGAAATTATTGGAAGTTTTGGATATCGGCTTTGATTCGGCGGGAAATCCAGCCCGCCCCTACAATTTTTTGGCGACCCGAAATTGGATGTTGATCGTGTCGCGATCGCGCGAAAAGTTTGAACAGATATCGGTCAATTCTTTGGGGTTTGCGGGAGCGCTTTTGGTTCGTAATTCCGAACAAATGGAACGGCTGAAACAACATCGACCTTTAAATCTTTTAAAATCCGTTGCTTGCCCCCGCAAATTATCACCATCAAGCGACGGGAATCGCCTGTTTGATGCGTTTGATAAATGACAGGGGCATTCCCGCCACCCACTTTTCCCGGATCGTCCCGTCTTCCACGATAACGGCCGTGGGGAGGGTGTCGATGCCGAGGCGATCGTACTGGGAGGTTTCGAGGGCGACGACGGAAAAATTGAGGTCGTAACTATCGACAAAATACCGCAATTCGTCGTAGGATGTGAAGGCGACGACCCCCACGACATCGGGCAGTTCCGGGCAGGCGTGGACGATTTTTAGCACCTGCAGCCAGTCTTTGCACTGGGGACATCTGGGACTCATAAAAACGACCAATTTCGATCCCGAACTGAAGTCCAAATTAAAGTGTTCTCCCAGCCATTCATCTTGCCAGGGGCGGTGGGCTTGGATGGGGGCTAAGTCGATGGGGGGGTAGCCGTGGCGATCGAGGTAGGCGAGGGAACCGGAAGCGGCGGCATAACCGGTTACAAAGGCAGCAAAAACGGCCATCCACGGCCACAAAACGCCCGGTTTTTCTGGACTAAAAAATAGACTCAAACTCAGCAGAATAATGTAGAATACATTTAAGATAATACTTTGAGTTGGTGTCACTTCGAGCCAGCCGTTGTAGCAGCCGCAGCTTTCGGTTCTGCCGGTGGATGTACTCCAGTAGGTCAAACCCGAAAGAGCGACCAATAAAACGATACTGAAGGGGATGATAATCGCGGGGGTCGCATTGAAAATGAGGGCGGTTCCCAGGGCACATTCGAGGGCGGTAACTGTCAGGGTGACGGGTTGGATAAAGCGGGAATTTAAGATTCGCAACTGGGCGATATGTTGGGCGAATTTCCACGGTTCGATCGCCTTGGCGAGTCCGGTCAGGAGAAACACGCTCCCGACCAAAATTCTGCCGAAAGTTGGCAAGATTGGGGATATCATAATTTCGTGAGTCTGGAATTGGGGGTCGGGGGGTGATGCCGTCCGCGATCGCGGATCGAAGCGGAGATGGGGGGAAACGGCGGATCGGGGGCGATCGCATTTTCCCGGCTTCCGCAAGAATGTGACAAAACTTTGCATTTTCTCGGCTGTCTCCCCCAGCAATTATGATATCATTGATTATTCTCAATGGTAAATTCTCCTCAGTTCTCAGGGGCGGACTGGGGCGATCGCGCCATCCGTTTTCGCGGAAAAGGGGTCAAATCTGCCCAAATTTTCCGGGTTGATGGGGGCGATCGCGCCGTTTTACCCTTGTCGATCCGTCGATTTTTAAATGCAATTTCCTCACCAACATTCGGGGTATCGGAGCCGGGGAGAAATCAATTCTAAATCTCAACTGATTAAAACGTTGTCGTTAAAAATTAAAACTATAGAAAAGTGGGAACTCGACTTAAAAATTTACCGGTGACTCGGGTCGTAGATGGCGACACCATCAAAGTCTTACTCAACGGCCGGCGAGAATTTCTGCGATTGCATTGTGTGGACACGGAAGAATCCTTTGCCAACGGTTCAAAACCGGTAACGCAGACGGGGATTGCGTCCTCGGAAATGGCGAAGCGATATTTTACGGAACCGGACGGAAAATTGACGACAGTAGATGTCGAATTTGATAGCGACGACCCCCTCGACGTTTGCTTGGATAAATACCGCGACACCCACGGGCGTTTGATTTGCTACGTCCACAAAGGAGATGAAAATTATAATATCCGACTCATCGAAGATGGGTGGAGTCCCTACTATATTAAATACGGGCGATCGCAACTTTATCACCGGCAAATGATGGAGGCGGAAAGTCTCGCCCAAGCCAATCACCGCCTGATTTGGCATCCGATTCCCCACCACGGGAAACCCTTTCGTAATTACGAATTGTTGGCGGCTTGGTGGGCTTTACGAGATGGAATCATCCAGGATTATCGCTGTCACGGAATGCTGGCGGGGGCGCTTTCCGTCCGCTTCAATTATCCCGAAATCTTGGCGGCTGCGACGGTGGAAGGATGGGTGACAGTGTTTTGCGATTTGCAGGATGGAATTACCAAGTGGATTGGCAACGGAGCCTTAATTCATACCGGGTCGAAAGACCATATTTTAAAGTTGTGGATTCCCGAGGCAAAACACGACGAAAATGCGCCGATCGTGCAACTGATTAATCGGCGATATTCTGGACTCGGGCGGGGATACGTTTATGTGAGTGGCAAGGTTGTCATGTATCGAGACAAACCTGAAATTACCCTGACGCTCATCCAGCAATTATCCGATTTTTGTCCGACGGCTGAAGAGTTGGCGGAACTGATCGAACAGTCTCGTCAACAGGAAGCGGCTAAAGTTGCGGCTCAAGTGGAGTCGGGAACTTAGCAAGGTCGAGATCTGGAAATTTTTTTGGGGCCCTCTCCATCGCCAAAAATGCGGTACAATTAAACCCGAATCAGTGCAGTTTAAAAGGGATCGAAATGCCGGCAGATTTACCAGCGGGATTTCCGCAACCCACCCCCGTCGGCGCGATCGAGGTCAAACAGTACCCCAATTATCGCGCCGTCACCTATCACCATAAGGGAGATTTGACCCAAGCCACCCGCAGGGCGTTCAATCCCCTTTTTCAACATATCAGCAGCAATAATATCGCCATGACGACCCCTGTGGAGGCGCGATATTTGCAGGAAAATGACGGGGGAGAAACGTCCCGGGCGGATGTCTCTTTTCTCTATTCTCAACCCGAAATCAATCCCGAAAACGTCGATTCCGATGTGGCGGTGACGGATACGCCTCCCATGACGGTGGTCAGTATCGGGATTCAGGGGGCCTACACCTGGGAAAGTTACGAGACGAATTTACGGCGGATTCAAAACTGGTTGAAACAGCATCCGGAATATGAGGTTTTGGGTTCGCCCCGGCGGTTATTTTACAATTCTCCCATGACTCCGGAAGCCGTCAAATATAGCGAGGTACAAATTCCTGTCCGGCGGCGGAGTTGAGTCGAGAATTCAATTGAGTTCGGTGGAATATCCAAGCCGCTATTGTCAATTCTTAATTTGACATGGGTAAATTTCGGGTGCGTTTCCCGATGTTCTATCAGATCAGGTTATTGAGTCGCACAAACTCCTCAATCATCTGAATATGATTTGAGCTATAAGAAAAGGGAATTGATGCCCAAGCGGTGTTGATATCCGACCCGTTTTTTTCCGAGCATTCAACCGGATTTAATATTGCTAATTGCATGACCGAGATGATGAATCGTGGGCGAAACACCCTAAAAAATAATCAATTCTCAATTGTTGATTTGAGGGCTTCCAATTCCAAACATTCGCCCAACCACTCCCGGGCGCCGTCGCTGATTTCGGAGGCGTTTAAAGGGTGGGGAAATTCATCCAAAGCGATCGCCCGTTCCGAGACATTTACTTCCCAACCCGTGGTTTCATTTCCGAACACCGGATGAGCGTAGGTGATATCCCGAATTTGGGTCTGTGGGGGGTTGACAACGCCTTCAAAACAAGAGCCGTTATCCGAATTTTGCGTGTAGACCAAACCGCGAACTTCGTTGTTGCCGGTGGTCGTAAAAACGATGTATTCCGCCCCTATTTGCGTGGGAGATTCCACCGTGCCCCGAAATCGAAGTTCCGAGGGTTCTGGGGCGGCGTAAGCGGGGATGGAAACGGTTCCAACCCAGAAGCCGATCGCGATCCGGCGGGCGATTTTCCAAAATTCCATAACCCGATCCTTTCTGAACGACACCCCCAACTACAAAGGGAGATGTGTCAATTCCAGAAAAGTTTTTAAATTGGTCGGATCGCTAGTCCTGAATCACCACCAAACTCCCCGTATAGCAAGCCACCCAAACCTGTCGGGTTTTGGGGTCGTAAGTAATTCCGATCGGGTTCAAATCGACCTCAACTGTATCGACGATTTCCATATCTTCCGCCCGGACTTTGCTGACGGTGTGGGAGTAATAATTGACCACATATAGGAAGCGATCGTCGTCGGAAAGAACCATGCTGCGGGGGGCCGCTCCCGTGAAAATTTTGCGAATTATCGCCCCCGTTTCGGCATCAATTTTGGCAACGTGATCGTCGCCGTTGAGGGTGACGTAGAGGTATTTTCCGGCTGAATCCAGGACGAGGTGGCGGGGATACAAGCCGACGTCGTAAATCCAACTTAAGGAATAATCCCGCAGGTTAATTTTGGCGATATCGGAGGTTCCCATCACAGCGATATAGGCGGTTTCGGAGTCGGGGGCGATCGCGATCCCCCGGGGAAATCGGCCGACGAAAATACGCTGAATTTCTTGCTGGGTTTCGGTGTCGATGATGCTGATATCGCCGGAGCACCAGTTACTCACCACCACCCGTTTGCCGTCGGGAGACACCGCCAAAAATTTGGGAACCGACCCCACTCGAATCGCGTCTGCGACGGTCAAACTTTCGGTATCGACGCGGTAGAGAAAGCTGCGATCGAATTGATTCGAGGGCAAACAGGTATCGTAGCCCGGATTTTTGAATTCTGGGCCGAACATTTGATAGTTGGAAATATAGGCGGATTTTCCGTCCGGGGACATGGCTGCTTCCACCGGGGCTCCCTTGTATTTTTCGGCTTGAAAGTCCGGATAGCCTAACTTTGCCAAATTGACTCCATCTTTGATGGTTTTGACGGGTTTGAATTGGCGATCGTAGACGGCGATGGAATGTTCGTACATCATATTCTGCACGAAAAACAGACCCGAATCCGAATAAACGACGGATTTGGGTGTCAGGTCGCCCTCTATTTTTTTGATAATTTTAAATTGACCCGGTCTGATATTTTGGGCTGCAATTATTGCTTTTTCATTGGCGGTTTTAGACGGCGATTTTTCGGGATTTTGATTCGCTTTCAAAGACTTTTTGAGTTCGGATTGCGTATTGATGTCGGCAATACCGTCCGCGTTCAAACCCGCATCACTTTGGAATTGCGCGATCGCCTCCCGCGTCAACAAGCCGTAATATCCGGTGGGCGGACTTTGCAAATAACCCGTTTTTTGCAATAATTTTTGCAGGGAAATCACCCCCGAACCGCGATCGCCCCGTTTCAACACCTGAAATCCTGAGTCCGCCACCGCAAATCGAATCGCGGTTAAAGTGGCGATCGCCAGAGAAACGGACGCTAAAATGATATATTTTCCCGATTTTTCAATCCCGGTGAACCGCAAATTTTGAAATTTGTTCATTCCTCTCCTGACACCACACCGTAAGTTTGACTGACACAGAGATTGATTTAACTCAGTAACGGTAACACGGCTATCCCATTGGTGACAAGCTGGAAGCTTGTTCTACGCGGTTATAGCAGTAAGTTCTCAGCTTTCAGCGGTCAGCTTTTCGCCTCCCCCTTTTTAAGGGGGACGGGAGGGGGCTCAATTCGCCTCCCCCTTTTTAAGGGGGACGGGAGGGGGCT
>NZ_JAYFER010000577.1:0-1051 GCF_055795065.1 Lyngbya sp. CCY1209 | reverse complement strand
CAAAAAAACGCGATCGCTCCATCTTGTCCCCCCCTTTTTAAGGGGGGCTAGGGGGGATCAAATCACCCCAAAAAAAACGCGATCGCTCCATCTTGTCCCCCCCTTTTTAAGGGGGGCTAGGGGGGATCAAATCACCCCAAAAAAACGCGATCGCTCCATCTTGTCCCCCCCTTTTTTAAGGGGGGCTAGGGGGGATCAAATCACCCCAAAAAAAACGCGATCGCACATTGATACTTTGGTGTTGGGTTTCGTGCCTCAACCCAACCTACAGCTACAGCTATGCAAATTTTAGAATCTGTGGTTTGGGTAAAGGTTTATTCTCTTGATTGTAAGCATACACCAAATCTTCCAAAACTTCCCGAGCATTTTTCAGCGCTTCTTCATAGGTTTCACCGTGAGTTTTTGCGTACTCCCCCCACTCAGGTAAACTCGCAATATAAGCACTATCTTCCTCAGACCATTGAATTAAAATGCTATATTTCATGATTCATCCTCTTTCTCTAACTGTTCTAATTTTTGAATGGCGGCTATAACATCTTTTTCTTGATAAGGTTTGGCATCTTTGCTGTCTTTCCCGGAAATGACAATCGGATTGGGAAACTGGGGATGAACCCAATAGGAATGACTTCCTTTCCCACGTTTCGGTAAAAGCGCAAAACCTGATTTTTGCAGCATTTTCTTTAATTCTCTGATCTTTTTGGGCATTTGGCAACATTAACAAACTTATCTGAGTCAATTGTAGAGAGTCTGGTGTTGGGTTTCGTGCCTCAACCCAACCTACAACTCGGCGGGATAACCGGGTGAAAAACCATCCCGCTGGGGAATTAGATGGTGGGTTGGAAAAATGCGATCGCTCCATCTTGTCCCCCCCTTTTTAAGGGGGGCTAGGGGGGATCGAATCACCCCAAAAAAAACGCGATCGCTCCATCTTGTCCCCCCCTTTTTAAGGGGGGCTAGGGGGGATCGAATCACCCCAAAAAAACGCGATCGCTCCATCTTGTCCCCCCCTTTTTAAGGGGGGCTAGGGGGGATCAAATCACCCCAAAAAAAA
>NZ_JAYFER010000576.1:0-67086 GCF_055795065.1 Lyngbya sp. CCY1209 | reverse complement strand
ACCCTGATGTCGAGGGAATTTCCCCTCCCTACACCCTACACCCTACACCCTACACCCCCTCTAGCAGCGCTATAATTGTCGCGATCGCTCCTTAGCCACCGAAAAAGAAACCGGGTTTCTATAACAATTTTGGTGAGATGACAGAGATTTTCCCTAGAAACCCGGTTTCTGGCTCTTTGTTTCTGACACAAAAAGCGATCGCCGATAGGGATAAAGAAATCAATTGATAATTATCAATTGTCAATTATCAATTATCAATTGTTTAAAATCGCTCCCCAATTCCGAAGTGAATTTGGTTGCCACCCTCGTTATTGATCCCGTAATCGATCCGGATCGGGCCGAGGGGGGACTGAATGCGGACGCCGCCGCCGAAACCGACACCGCTTCCGGGTTTGCCGCGGATGCCGCCGGGGTTGCCCTGGACGGTGCTCTGAGTCCCCAAAGCCGAAGCCCCATCAACGAATAACGCCCCGCCGATCAAAAAGTTGCCCACCGAAAACACGGGAAAGCGGTACTCAACGGACGCCAGGACGAAGCTGCGAGCCGCCCCCAGGGCACCTTCCTGCCAGCCGCGGACGGTATTCGCTCCCCCGAGGGGGAATGCTTCGTAGGGGGGGAATTCGCCGATAATTGTCCCAGCTTGGAAATTGAGCGCCAGGGCTTGGGGGGCGTCGGGGACGAAATCCAGGATGCTGACCGGGAAATAGTGGCTGTAACTGCCCCTAACCCGGTTGAAAAATAAACTCCCGGAACCGAGGGGGACCGCCTGTTCCGTCCCCACCCGGAAGGCGTAGCCGGAGGTGGGAACCCGGGGATTGTTGCGCCGATCGCGGGCCAGTCCGAACTGGAACGTAAATAAATCGTCCTCGCCGTCCTCGCTGGCTGTAAGCAGTTTGCCCTTGTCGTCCCGGGGGGTGATATCACCGTCAGCGTCCGTCACTTCCACCCGCTGATATTGAAAACCCAAAGAACCGATCCAGTCGGGCCGCACGAACGGATTTTCCGCCAAGGGACGGGTGAAGCTGATGCCGCCCCCCGTCCGCACCACTCGGGGGCGATCGTCATTGGGGAGGCGCACGTCCTCATCCCCCTCTTCAAAAATCACAGAAATGCCCTGCCGCCGGAAGGCATTCACGGTGTAGGAGGTGCGGTAGGGGTCCCCCGCGATCCAGGGGTCGGTGAAGCTCAAATCCACCAGCAGCACCCGTTCCCCGACCTGCACCTCTGCAGCCAACTGGTGGTTGTTGCCCCCCAGGTTCGTTTCCCGATAACTCAGGGTTCCGAATAAACCCGTCGCGGAACTGATCCCGCCCCCGAAGGCGAGGGAACCGGTGCTGCGCTCGATGACGTTGACGATCATGGTGGCTCGGCGGGGATTGTCGTCCCCCGGTTCGAGTTGCAGTCGCACGTCGTCAAAAATCCCCAGTCCGAACACCCGGGCTAGGTCGTCCTGGGCGGTTTGTTGGTTGAAGACATCCCCGGGCTGGAGTTCGATTTCCCGGGTGATGATAAAGTCGCGGGTGCGGCCTTCGATGGGGTTGCCGTCGGCGTCTACCGCGTCCCCGTCTTCATTCAGAAACCGCACTTGGATATCCTCGATCACCCCTTCGGCGACTTCCAGGGTGACGATGCCATCGGTGGTGACGTCGGGCGCATCGATGATCTGGGCGAGGACGTAGCCATTTTCCTGATACCAGGCTTCGATCGCCTCAATGCCCTCTTCGATACGGTTGAGATTGATAATATCGCCGAGTTGATCGGCGAAACTTTCGTCAATAATTTCTGGTGGGAGAACCTGCTCCCCTTCCACGACGATCGCTTGTAAGGGGGGGTTGGGTTCCACCTCGAACGTGACTCGCACCCCCAAAGGCGTGTCTTCGGGAACGGCCCGCACGTTGCGGAAAAAACCCGTGGCGAAAATGGCGTTGATGTCTTGCTGGAGTTGGGTACGGGTGGCGGTGCGTCCGGGTTCGATCGCGATCGCATTATAAACCACATCCACCAATTCCGGATTATCCGTCCCCGCCACGGCGACTTCGGCGATCAATACCTCCGGTTCGGCTTGGGCGGGTGCGGGTGACGGGGGCGTGGTGGAAGGGGGTTCAAAGGTGGGCTCGGGGGGCGGTACGTCTTCGGTGGGATCGACAGCATCCTGGGCCAGCTCCAAGGTATTTGCCATCGCCAGCTCGAAGTGGATCGATTCTAAAAGGCGGACGGCCCATTCGGGTTCTTTTTGGGTGTGGGATGTCGTTGGGGTGTGGGGCGGTTTGTTGAGCGCCAAACTCTCGTTTTGTTTGACATCAAATAAGGGCGATCGCACCTCTTCTGTGGGGATTGGAGAGGGTTTATTAAAAGCCAAACTCTCGTTTTGTTTGACATCAAATAAGGGCGATCGCACCTCTTCTGTGGGGGTTGGAGAGGGTTTATTGAAAGCCAAACTCTCGTTTTGTTTGACATCAAATAAGGGCGATCGCGCTTCCCCCGGGGCGATTTTCGCTTCCCACAAACTAGCGAGAGTCCCATCGGCGATCGCTTTGGACTTCTGAAAATCTGGGTGTCCTTCAAACCCTCCCGACGGTTCTTGATATTCCGTCGGGGGGAGTGCAGATGTTTCACCCCTCGCCGAATTAGCCAATCCAAACGTTGCCGAGGCGGCAAAACACGCCACAAAGAAAGGAGAGAAGCGTATGTCGTTCACACTATTGGACATCCACACACCAAATAATCAGCCATCCGTCATCGGTCACGGCCTGAAGCGGGGATCGCCGACGGGTTCCCCGATTTTCGGACACCTGACACCTGACAAACTGTGAAATTTTACCGCATTCTGTGGCATTGTCTCACAAGATTGTGGCAATCCCTTCAACCCAAACGGGCGACGACCCTCGCCAAGACTTGCTCGTAAGCGTTTTCCACGTTTCCCAGATCGTGGCGGAAGCGGTCTTTATCCATGACGCGGCGGTTAGGATCGGTTTCGGACTGGTCCCAGAGGCGGCAGGTGTCGGGGCTGATCTCGTCGGCCAGCACCAACTGTCCGTCGGTGGTGATGCCGAATTCCAGCTTGAAATCGACCAGGGTGATGCCGCACTCGCCGAAGAATTCGGTCAGGATGGCATCAATTTGGCGGCTGAAGGTTTCGATCGCCTCGAGTTGTTCAGGAGTCGCCAACTTCATCAACAATAGGCGATCGCGGGTCAGCAGGGGGTCGCCCAACTCATCATTTTTGTAGCAAAATTCCACCAGCGTCGGTTCCAACACCGTCCCCGTCGGAATTCCCGTCTGCTTGCACAAACTCCCCGCCGCGATATTGCGGACGATCACTTCCACGGGGACGATCTGCACCCGCTTCACCCGCATCTGGTCGGGGGCCGGAGTGTCGATATAGTGGGTGGGAATCCCCTTGGACTCCAGAAGTCGGAACAAATGGGCCGAAAGGGTGCAGTTGATTTCCCCTTTTCCTTTAATTGTCCCCCGTTTCTGGGCGTTGAAAGCCGTGGCATCATCTTTGTAGTAGGCCAGCAACACCTCGGGATCGTCGGTGGGATAGATAATTTTAGCTTTGCCTTCGTACAGTTTTTGGCGATCGGACATATCAATTTTGCGTCGAATGATTTGCTGCTAATTTTACAATAATTGGGGTGTCGGGTGTCGGGATTGTAGGGGCGCTGCGTCTTGCGCCCTGATTTGAGATTGTAGATTCCCCCCGAGTCGAGGAGTGAGAAGTCAGGAGTCAGAATTTTCTCTTTTTTCCCATTCCCCATTCCCCATCCCCTACACCCTACACCCTACACCCCACACCCTTCTAATACGGTTTTGCCATCAACATGACAGACGATCGCCCCAAAACTCGGTAATAATTTCCGGGGACGGAGGGGGCGGTTTTCTCGTTGCAGAAATCATTGGGGACAGCCAGGGCGGTATCAACGATGCGATGCCACCGTTTGTTTTTGGGGAGGGGGGGCAGTTCAAATAGCAGGGGTTTCCAGTAGGCGTTGAGCATGATATGAAGGTATTCGTCGTGCTGTGGGTGGCGGAGGCTGAAGGCGATGGTGCGGGAGTAGTCGGCCCAGTCGGGATGGTGGAGGCGGACGCCGTGCCAGGTGATATTCGGCAAGTGACTTTTGGAGTCCATCACCAAGATGCTTTCGATGCGGAAAATATGCAGTTTTTGGGTGAGGCGGATCAAGTTTTTGACGAACCGCAATAAATCGGCGTGTTGGCTGATGTCACTCCAGTCGAACCAACCCAACTCATTATCTTGGCAGTAGGCATTATTATTTCCCCGCTGACTCCGCCGCACTTCGTCCCCCATCAGGAACATCGGCGTCCCTTGGGAAACGAGTAAAACGGTCCAAAAGTTTTTGATCTGTTGGTTCCGCAGGGCTTCGACGTAGGCATCATTGGTGGGGCCTTCATAGCCGCAATTCCAACTGCGATTGTCGTTGTGTCCGTCCCGGTTATTTTCGCCGTTGGCTTCGTTGTGTTTCTCATTGTAGGAGACCAGATCGTTGATGGTGAAACCATCGTGGCAGGCGATAAAATTGATGCTGCAATGGGGTTCGCGATCGGGTTTGGGGTAGATGTCGGGACTGCCCATAATTCGATAGGCGAGACGTTCGACTTGTTTCGGATCGCTCTTGATAAAACTGCGGACATCGTCGCGATATTGTCCGTTCCATTCGGTAAAGCGATCGCCCGCAAAAGATCCCACTTCATAAAGTCCACCGGCATCCCAGGCTTCGGCGATCAGTTTCGCCCCCGCCAGCACCGGGTCCGATTTAATAATCCATAAAATCGGGGCGTGTTCCATCGGTTTTCCGTCGCGATCGCGGGAAAAAATGGAAGCCAAATCGAATCTAAATCCATCGACGTGCATCTCCGAAACCCAGTAGCGGAGACTGTCGATAATCATCTGGCCGGCAATTTCGTGGTTGGCTTTGATCGTATTGCCGCAGCCGCTGTAGTTGCTGTAATAGGCGGGATTGTCGTCTTCGAGCATATAATACATCGGGTTGTCGAGGCCCCGAAATGAGAGGGTCGGCCCCTTTTCGTTGCCCTCGGCGGTGTGGTTGAAAACGACATCTAAAATCACTTCAATTCCCGCCCGGTGAAAAGCTTTCACCATATCCCGAAATTCATCAACTGGCCCGAGGGGGTCTTTCCGAAAACTGTATTGACAGTGGGGGGCAAAAAAGGAAATCGTGCTATAACCCCAATAATTCTTCCGGGGGGGAACGGCATCCTGTTCGTCAAACTGGTGAACCGGCATCAATTCCACCGCCGTAATTCCCAGGTCTTTTAAATAGGGAATTTTTTCGATCAATCCGGCGTAGGTTCCCCGTTTTGCGGGGGGAAGGCCGGAGTTGGAATTGCGGGTGAAACCGCCGACGTGAAGTTCGTAAATGACGGTTTCCGAGTAGGGGATTTCCAGGGGTTTATCTTCTTCCCAGTCGTAAACCGTGGGATCGACCACCACCGCTTTTAAGGCTTTGGCGCAGTTGTCACCGCGAGTGGAGGCGGCTTGGCGGCTGTAATTTTCGGTGTTGACGACGGCTTTGGCGTAGGGGTCGAGGAGGATTTTTTCTTTGTCGAAGCGATAGCCCATTTCCGGCTCGAACATCCCGTAGGCGCGGTATCCGTAGATTTGTCCGGCTTTGAGTCCCCGGATGAAAATGTGCCAGTAGTAGAAGGTTTTGTTCCACTGGGGGTCAAAGGGGATGACGCGGGAGGGTTCAGCGGCATCGGGTTCGTCAAAAAACAGCAACTCCAGGGCCGCACAGGTTTTGGAGAAGACGCAAAAGTTGACGCCATCGCGGTAAACAGTCGCACCCAGGGGAAAACTCTGGCCGCGCAAAATCTCGGGATTCATGCAGGTGGACTCCTTATCAGATTTCAAGACGAATGGTGGTGGGACAAACGGGTTCCGAATGGAGCCCGAATCGCTTGATTTTGGAGCGATTCCAAGATTTTGTCGAAAAATCTGTTAAGATTTTAAGCGATCGCGAGACCGTTCGGACGTCAAATTCTCATGAAAATTGAGAAACCGGGTTCCGCCGATCGCACTCGCAGCGAAATCGATCGCATTTTGAGAGTTCGAGAACGGTTCATTTGAACGCGAGGGGAAGGGCGATCGCAATTCGACCGGCAAAAAGATGGAGTCATCATCGCCGAGTCCGTCCAAAAACGTCCCGATCTATAATCCTCTGCGATCTCGACTATTTCAAACAATATAACGACAGTTACGGATCCCCGGCGACGAAGGCTTAAAAATTGTCGCCCGCACCGGGCGGCCGATAACCGAAAAAAAAGGATGCGATCGGGCGGAGTGCGTCCGGCCGACCGCCATTCCGTCAAAACGCGATACACTGAATGATGTCATCGAAGTCCCATCCAGAATCAACCCTTCCCCGATCTGCTATTCACCCGATTTGAATGCCATCTGAGAGTCCGTCCCTAAGTCTCGCGATCGCCCGTCTGAACCCCCCCGAAGCCAACCACTTTGCCACCTGGGTGGTTGATTCTCCCCTTCCGAGCGGCTACGTCCACCACGACTGCATCTTGCCGGAATCCCTCTCGCAACTCTGGCAGGCCTGGTTGGAAATGTTTTCCCCGGAAAGCGCGTCCCCTTCCCTCAGCGATGCCGCCGCCCAACTCACCCTGCCGCCCGCCTCCCCCGACCTAGACCCCAAACCCAGCTACAGCAGCCGCCTGATGCAACACCTGGGCATCCACCTGTGGCAGTGGCTGTTTCAAGGTCCGATCCAAAATAGCTTCCACCGGTCCCAGGGCATCGCCCTCGGACAAGAAAGCCCCCTGCGCGTGCGGTTGGACGTGCGAGACGCCGACCTAATCCCCCTGCCCTGGGAAATCATGCAGCCGCAACCGGGCCAACCCGCCATTTCCCTCAACCAGCGGCTGCTGTTCAGCCGCACCACCTGCGACGTCAATCCCCTCAGCGCGCGCCAAGTCGCCGAATCCCTCAACATCCTCCTCGTCCTCGGACACAACGAAGTCCCCCCCTCCCAACCGACGGGGACGGCGATCGAATTCCTCCCCGACCATTTCCCCCTGCTGGAACTGGAGGGGGAAGCCGCAGAACTAACCCGGGTGCTGGCTGGAACCCCCCCGTCCTCCGACACCGGGCGGGACGACCGCGTGCCCTGCTTCGTCAACACCCTGATCCGGCCCAGCGTCGCCGAACTGATCGCCGAACTCGAAAGCCGCCGGGAATCCGGCCAAACCCCCTACAACGTCCTCTTCTACGGCGGACACGGCATCCCCGCCCCCGACGGCGGCCAGCTCTTTTTGCAGGCCGACACGGCGATCAACGGCACGGAACTCGCCCAAGTCCTGGTGCGCTGCGGCATCACCCTCGCCGTCTTCAACGCCTGCTGGAGCGCCCAACCCGCCCGGGAACAGACCTCCGAAGTCCCCTACCAGGCCGTCCCCGGCAGCAGCTTGGCAAAAGTTCTGATCCACCACGGCGTCCCCGCCGTGTTGGGGATGCGGGACTCCATCACCGACGAGGAAGCCCTCAGCTTCATCCAAGTGTTCGCCCGCGCCCTCTCGGCCCGGATGCCCATCGATCGCGCCGTCGCCCTCGCCCGCCAGCATTTGTTAGCCCTGTTCAAATTCAACCAACCCGCCTGGACCCTGCCGGTACTCTATATGCACCCGGAATTCGACGGCCAACTGATCGAACCGGCCGACGAGATCCGCACGGAACTGCCGGCCAACTCCCCCACCGGGCTGGGATACGCCGTCCCCCGGGCCCGGCTGCGGCTCCACGCCCCCGATCTGCCCCCCCAAATGTGGCCGGTGGAAGGGGGCATGGTGCGGGTCGGACGGGGGGAAGAGAACGATATCGTACTTCAGGAACGGTGGGTTTCGAGCCGGCACGCCGAGATTTTCTGCCGCAACGGCGACCCGGAAACCCGGGAGGAACCGACCTACTTTCTGCGGGATTTTTCCCGCTACGGTACCCTCGTCTTCGACCGCCAAGATTGGCAGCGGGTTCATCACCAAGAAGTTGCCCTGCGATCGGGAACCCGGTTAAAATTTGGCAGTTCTCAGGGTCAGGTTTTGGAATTTGTCATCGAAACGCCGCCCCCCGCCCCTTGAAATTGTCGCTTGCGGAATCCCCGAGACGGGGGCTGTAGCTATGGGGGTGAGGCAACGAGGCGGTCATCCGCCGGTTTTTGACTTCTCGGAATTTTCCCCCTTCTTTTCAGTTACGCCATTGACTGAATTGGGCGAGGTGAGGAACTTAAATTGAAGATGACCCCATACTTACACTGGCCTTGAGCCCATTTTTGATGACCGACAAAGGAACGGATCGATGACGAATTCTCAATTTCCCCAATCTCAGGCGGAGTCGGACTTCTTGGAGGTTTTGCTGGACTCCGACGAGACAGCCTACCCCTGGAACCCGGAACAGCCCGAATCGGACGCTTATTTTGAGGCAGCCGAAGCCGACTTTTCTCTCTCAAACTGTTTAGGCTCTGACGACCTCCCCCGCAGATCTCGAACTTTCTTCGATCGCGTCGAACGGCTCTGGCCGGCGGTTTCCCTGCACGAATCCCTGCGGGAACGCTTCCGCGATCGCATCCCCGAGGACATCTTACACCGGCTCTCGAGGGCCGCCGCGGACCTGACCCGAGATCTCTCCGCCCAAAGCGCATCCCTGGCGGACCGCCTGGTATTTTGCGTGCGCCCAATTCTGCCCCAGTGGGACGAGGAGGATTTGCAAGTCCTCGCCCGCCCGATGGCCCACGCCATGCGGGGAAAGGAAAACGGGGGGGCGGAATCGACCCGGGCCAAGCGGCAGTCGGCCGGCTGGGAGGATCTCTCCGCCGTCGAACAGGCCCGCGGATGCCTCGCGGTCGCCCGCTACGCCCTGGAGATCGCCCAAAAGGGGCAACAGTGAAGGCGAGGTCGTCGGGGGGGAAAATCGGGCATTTTCCCCCTTCCTCCCCCCGCCAGATTTGTTGACCGGGGTCGCCATGCCGCACAATAGCAATAGGTGAATCTCAGCCCCCGGGTTCAGAGCAAATCGCGAACATCTATGTACATCTATACCACCCCCAGGTTTGACGGACAGGCGAAACAGCACGGCATTCAAGGCCAGGTCGCAGAATTGTTGGTGGCAATCCGGAATCAGGGCACCACCGCCGTCAAAGCCCTGTTCGAGTGGAATTACCCCTACCTGAAGCGGCCCGTGAGAAACCTGAGACTGCTGGGGAAAATCGTCCGATTTCAGGACGAGCGGGTGCTGTGTTTGCTCGACGTTTTCACCCGGGGAGGCAAAGAATACGAAGCCTTTCTCCGCAACCCGGAAGAGTACGGCCGCCAGTATTTGGACGTTTTGGTGGGCGATGCCGACCTGGAAAAGAGTATCCGGGCCCAGCAGGAAAAACAGCGGCAGCCGTTCCGCCAACCATTTCTCCCCGACCGCTATCACAGTTGGCTGCAGCGGCCCACCTGGGCGAGAAATACCGCCGATCGCATCATCTGCGAGAGCGAAGTTTGGGTCAAACAATTTCAGCGCCCAGACGTCCGCGACTACTGGCAAACTTATTATGAAATCGTCGTCGGGATCGTGGAAGGGGAAGCCCCGGCCCGGCCCGCACCTTGGCCGAACCTTTACCTGAGTCAAAAAAGCCATTATTCCGTCTTTTATAGCGCCCTCGAAACCGCCGACCGCACCAGCCGGGGCGTGGTTTTCTTGCTCGCCAGTTTCGCCGAACACCCGACGGATGCCGCCTTAGAAGAAGTCCTCCGACTCACGAATGTTGTGACAACCGATGGGACTCACTGCATTTTTTCCTCACCCGTCACCTTCGATATTCTGTCCCGTTATACGCGCCGCGCCTACCCGGATTATTTGGTCGTCGAACCCGAAATTTGGCTGGAAGTCGAGCGGGAATCCGGGATCAATTTAGCCCTGTCCGTCGAAGAAGAAAAAATCCTCCACGAACTTTCGAGCCCCGACGTCGAAGACGCTTCCCTGCCCCTGTTCATCAACGGCCGGGCGGGGAGTGGAAAATCGACGATGTTGGTGTATCTGTTCGCGGACTACTGCGATCGCTACCGGAAAACCTACGCCCGACAGCAACAGGATACCGTTTTAGGTCCGCTGTTTTTGACCTACAACGAACGCCTCCTCGCCCGGGCCCGGGAGGGGGTGGAAAAACTCCTCACCAATCACCACCGATTCCTGATCGACGGGGACCCCAACGGCGGGTCAAAATTGCCGCCGCTCGACCCCTGCTTCCAATCCTTCCAAGAGTTTTTAATTCACCTCCTCCCCCCCGAAGAAAGCGACCGCTTCGAGAGCGATCGCCACATCTCATTCTACGACTTCCGCCGCCACTGTTCCCGCCGCCACAACCGCCACTCCCCGGAACTCTGCTGGCACATCATCCGCACCTTTATCAAGGGTTACAGTCTCTCCGGCCAGGATGACGGGTACATGACCCCCGACGATTACCAAGAAGTCCCCCGCCGGGAACAGACCATCTCCCACGAGGTGTTTTCCAGCATCTACAAACAGGTCTGGCCCTGGTACCGCCAACTGACCCGAAACGGCCACTGGGACGACCAAGATCTGATCCGGCGGGTTTTGGAAGTCAAGGGACACGACCTGCCCAAATACACGGCGATTTTTTGCGACGAGGCGCAGGATTTCACCAAACTGGAATTGCTGCTGATCGTGCAATTGTCCCTATTTTCCGAGTGCGATTTGTACCCCCCCGTCCCCAGCTTGCCCTTCGCCTTCGCCGGCGACCCGTTTCAGACCCTCAACCCGACTGGGTTCCGCTGGGAGAGCGTGAAGGCGACCTTTTTCGACCAGGTGATCTCCAGCCTCGACCCGGACCGGCAACTCAATTTGGGGATGTCGTTTTACGAGTTGGAATCCAACTACCGCTCCAGTCCGGCGATCGTCAAAATGACGAACCTCATTCACCTGTGGCGGCACCTGCTCTTCCACATTCCCAAATTGAAACCCCAGGAAGCGTGGCGGCCGATTATCGACTCCCGCCATCCCCAAAAATTTATCTTTGGCCGGCGCAACTTTTCCCCGGAAGCCCTGGAACGCCACGTCGAAAAATCCCCCATTTTTATCGTTCCCTGCGAGGCGGGCGGGGAGTTGGAATACATCAAAAATGACGAGTTTTTGGCACCGCTTTTCCCCGATGCCTCGGAAGAACATCCCCCCAAGAACGTCCTGAGCGCCATCCAGGCGAAGGGGTTGGAATTTCCCTTGGTTATTTTGTACAAATTCGGGGAACAATTTGCCCGAGAGTTCGGGCGATCGCTCTGGGATTGCTGGGGGGTGAGCGAGGAACACCCGTTGGAATTGGAGTATTTTTTCAACAAGTTGTACGTCGCCGCCAGCCGGGGAATGTCCGATCTCGTCGTCGTCGATACAGAGGCCGGAGACCAACTGCTCTGGCAGTACGCCACAATTGCGGCGGAAAACAGCGAGAGTCCCGAGTTGCGACGGTGGTTGGAACGGGTGGAAAATCGCCCCCTTTGGGAGGGTTACATCGGCGGCGTCGGGTGGGGCGAAAATCTCGGCGACCTGGACCTCGACAACCGGGAATCCCAGGCGAAGGAATTTGAGGAAAATGGGCGCAGCCAGAAAGATGCCGTTTCCCTGCGACGGGCGCAACAGTTTTATCGGGAACTCGGAAAGCTCGAAGAGGCGGATTTGTGCGAGGCCTGGGCGCTGCGGTTCGACCGCCGCTTCCTGGAGGCCGGATTGATCTTTTTGCGGCGTCTCCGGGAGGACGAGGCCTGGGATTGTTTCTGGCAGGGGTGCTGTTGGCAGGCGTTGCAGGACTGGTGCCGGCAATTTCCCGGGCGTCGGGGCGGGGAACGCCCCCTGGTGGAGTTCATGGCCGCCCCCACCAAGACGGCGGAGGAGACCTGGCAATTGACCGGGTTTCTGGAGGAGGCTTTGGCGGAAAATCGCCCCAGGGAGAATCGGCTGTCCAAACCTTGGAAAGCGGCGGTGAAGGAGTACGCGGCCCAGGTGAAGCGGATTTTGGGCGAAAAGCAGTTATCGCGGGGAGAGTGGCGGCGGTTGGGGGAAGTCCTCGAAGGGCTCGATGAGGCGAAATATGAGGGGCTCTTGGAGGTGGCGGGGGAGTGTTTCTATCGGGCGCAAAACCTGCGGCGGGCGGTGCGCTGTTGGCAGGATTGTGGGGCGACGGACCGTCGCGATTATAATCTGGCGGTGGCGGAGTTGTTGGAGTTTCCGGAGGGGTTGCCCTATTTGGAGCGGGCCGGAAATTGCGATCGCATCGTCGCCGAGTGGGACCGGGCCGGACGTCCCGTTACCCCCCAGTGGTTGAAGTATGGGGAATGCGTGGGGCGGGTTCTGGAGCGACAGAACCGGCACCGGGATTGGGTGGAATATTTGGCGAGGAGCCGGCAGTGGGGGGAGGCGATCGCGGCCTTGGAGCGCTGTCCCAAGTCGGAGATGAAGGTGCTGCAGTTCGATTTGATCCGGCAACTGGCGCGATCGAATTTGACCCCGGAACAGGTGCGCGAGTCCCGCTCCCGCTACATGACGCTGCTCGACCGCATCCTGTCTCGCCCCGACTGGGCTGACTATCTCGCCGTCCCCGAGGTGGGGGTCGTTTTGGAGAAAATCGGGGATTTGGTGCGGACGCTGCGATTTTACGAGCGGTTCGTGGGGTCAAATGACCCCCATTTGCGGCGGTTCGCCCGGGAGCGCTGGATGGTCAATAAAATCAAGCAGCAGCAGTATGCCATGAAGGTCGAACCGACTCGGGGGCCGGAAATTCACCGGGAAATTGAGCGCCGGGCGAGGGCTTGGGGCATCCGCGTGGCGGCGTTGCCGGCCGATTTGCCCCGGGTGGAGCGATCGCCCGAGGCGGATTCCCCGGGGCGGGAAACCGCTAGGCTGCGGGGATTGCCCCCCGGCGTTCCGGTGGTGCCCCTGAGTCGGGACGGCAATTCCTACAGTTTCCGCATCGACGCGGTGGAGGTGCGGGTCGTCCGGCGGGAGGACCGGCTGTGGGTGGAGATCGCCGATTTGCAGACGTTGAAGACGTTGAAAATTGAAGTGGACGGCCGCGGTGCCCGGGTGCGGATCGGAAACGTGCTGGTGGGGGCCGCGGACGGGGAGCGCCTGTTTTTTCAGGGGCCGGCCGAGGGCTGCGGCGGCGCGATCGTCTACCGGGAGAGCCCCCCGAGGGTGGAGTTGAAATTGCGCGATCGGCCCGGGGCGATCGTCGTCTGAAGTCAAAAGTCACCCATTCAAAAGTCAAAATCAAGCGATCGCATATCCGGTAAAAGGGCGGACTTCGGGCGGCTTGAAACCCCAGACAATATGCTCTTTGGGAATGCACGCATTTTCCCAATCCAATGGGATTCCGTCTTCGGTTCCCTCCCGCCGAATCCAGACTTTATCGCCGATCATATCGATGTGAATCGTGCAGCCGTGTTCGTAGCGATGCCCTTCCCAACCGACGATCAGAATCAGATAGGGATCTTGCCGGCGATCGAAAACCGTTTCCTTTTCGACTTGAGTGTAAGAATAAGGAATCGCCGCATAATTCCGCAGCACTTGCTCGATCGCATCTCTCCACTGTTCTAAATTGATGGTAGCCATCGTTCGATACGACTTCGGGGGAAATCACCGAGAATTCTACCCGCTTCTCCGGGCCGCACGCCCCGGAGAAGTTGAGAAATGATACAAATTCACCTGGGCGTCACCCCGGAGATGGTACAACGGGAAAAACACTCGAATGGGAGATACGGATATGCAATTCCAGACCGTCATGCAGGAAGCCTGCTACGAGAAAGTGATCACCTGGATGCGGGAACTCTACGGCAAATTTCCCTGCGCCAGACAGGATGTCCCGGGACTAGCCCTGTTCATGGGGTCGGCCCTGGTGGAGGTGTTTGTCTTCCCCTGGGGGAAAGATGACGCCATCATCAATACCCGGTCCTACGTCGTCACGGGGACGGAACTCACCCCAGACTTGATGCGGTTTCTGCTCCGAGAAAATAGCAACATGAGATTCGGTGCCTTCGGCATCGACGAGCAGGGCGATGTCTTGTTCGAGCATACCATCGTCGGCTCGACCTGCGACAAAGTGGAACTGGAGGCGTCGGTGAATGCGGTGTTGGAAATCGCCGACGATTACGATGACAAAATCGTGGAACGCTGGGGGGGGATGCGGGCGCTCGATCGCATTCGATAAGATTGATACAAACATCGGTTTCCGGCCTCGCCCGACAAGGGCGAGGGGTTTCAAGCCAGCCGCGATCGCCGACACCATTTCATCGTCGCGAGTCTCGCCAACTTTGATGTTAATTTGTATGGCTTTTTTTTCGGTTAATCTGAGCTGAGTCCGCTGGTCTAGCCCCCGGGGCGTGCGGTGCCAATTCACCCAAATCTGCGGGTCGGCGACATGGGAATAGGTCGCCAGCAGTTTGGGAACCATTCTCTGATTTTGCTGAGATCCGACGGTCAGGAAATGGGGATCTAAGGAACGGATGCCGACAACCCGAGCCAGTGGCCGGAGCCGTCGGCGACTTCCCGGGGGCCGACCGATTCCCGATTCCCGACTTTTTTCGGTTCCTCAACTGGCCTGCCGAGAGGCAATCTTTTCAAAATAAGCTTGAGTTTGCTGGAGCAACTGCTCGCGGCTGTCCTTGGCCTGGGTCAGTGGCGGAACCAAGTTGCGAGCTTGTAACGTCATGTGGAGCTGCAGGTCGGCCACATATTCGCTGACATCCTGACGGAGGGAACAAGCGGGGTATCTGTCCATATTTAAGTTCACAGTGTTCTCGTCTCTCAATCTAAGGTGTTCCAAATCACGTATAGAAGGTATCATGCACGTCAAAGCTCTCAGCCATCCTCGTAATGATCTTTAATCTTCGCGACCCGTTCGGTTACAATCCTTTACATTTTAACGGCGGGTGTCCGGCGCCGACATTGGACCCGACGGCGAGGAACTCGAATCGAAACGCCGGGGTCCTGTTTGACCCCCAAATTTTCTGGGTAAACTGAAGTCAACTTAGAATGGCCGAACTGCCGGACAACCCCGAAAATCGACAAAATGCCAAATTTTATCGGGGTTGGCTCCGATTGCGCGGACGGGGGTCTGGGTGAAGTGTTCTTTTCCCGTTTTTTTGAGAGTGGCTCAGGCTCAGTGTTAGAGACGACGACCAGTGATTCATCAAGGAAGGTGTCCTTAAATGGCAAACATCATCGGTACTTCTGGCCCGGATACACTATTTGGAACCTCGGAACCCGACCAGATTCAAGGTTTGGAAGCAGACGATACGCTGTTGGGGTTTATTGGGAATGACTCTCTGTTTGGAGATGGCGACAATGACTTTCTGTTGGGGGGTCGAGACGATGACAGTCTCGAAGGCTCCGGGGGAAATGACACCCTGTTCGGCGAATTGGGAAATGATACCCTCGACGGGGGCGAAGGGGACGACTTCCAGCTCGGGAACGAAGGAGACGATGCCATTCGGGGCGGCCCCGGAGGCGACACCCTCTACGGCGGCCGGGGAGCCGACACCCTCTTCAACGGCTCCGGAGACGACCAACTCTTCGGCGATCGCGACAACGATATCCTTTATACCGGTTTCGGACTCAACACGTTGACGGGGGGTGCGGGGGCCGATTTATTTGTCATCGGTTTGGGTTTGAACGGGGGCCGGGCCGATATCATCACCGACTTTCGCTCCGGCTTCGACCTGATCGGGTTAGCCGACGACCTGGAATTTGCCGATTTGGAATTCGTGCAGCAGGGAAACGACACCCTGATCCGCGATCGCCAGACGGGAGAGCAACTAGTCCTCGTAGAAGCGACGGATCGCACCAGCCTCAGCAGCGCCAACTTCACCCGGAGCATCGGCACGATCACGGCCGTCCTGGAATTTGGGGAAGAAGGAACCGACGTCGATGAAAATTCGCTCTTGCAGGTTCCCCTCGTCCGCACCGGTTCCCCCCTGGACGCGGTGGGGGTCCAACTGGTCCTGGCCGGGGACAGCGAAGATATCGTCGCCGATGTCCCGGTGGTGTTTGAACCCTTTGAAACGTTCAAATTCGTCACGGTTCCCCTGGCGGACAACGACGCATTTCAGGGGGCGCGATCGGTGACGTTGGCCCTGGCTGACCCGACCGGGGGCGCCACCATCGGGGAACAAAATCAATTTTTAATCAATATCGAGGACGACGAATCGCCGCCGCCGGAACCCCCACCCCCGCCGCCGCTGCCGGACGTCGATTTTTCCGGCACGGCGCCATCGAATTCCACGATCTCCGTGTCCGTCTCCCCCGACATCGTGGAAGAAGATAGCGGCGAGAGTTTGGTTTACACCTTCACCCGAACCGCCGGTTCCATCGGCGTCCCCCTGGCCGTGGATTTTTCCGTCGTCGAGACAGCAGACGGTGCCGTTTTCGGGTCGGATTACACGGTCGGCGGGGCCGCCACCTTCGACGGCGAACGGGGGATCGTCGTGTTCGACGCCACGAAAGCCACGACTCAAATTGAGGTGACTCCCGTGGCCAACGATGTCTTCGAGCTCGATCGCACCGTCGAGCTCGAGCTCGATGCCTCGGGATACCTGTATACCGCCAATCCCGATGCCTCGACAGCCACGGGAACGATCGCCGACGACGACCCGCCCCCCGATCCCCCGGCCTACGATTTCACTCAAACTAACTTCACCGTTTTTGAAGGCAATCCCGACGAACCGCGGACGGCCGAGATTACCATCGAGCGCTCTTTCGATACGGAGATCGAATCCCGGGTCGATGTGGTCATCACGCCGCTGACGGCGACTCCGAACGAGGATTACGTCCCCACCCCCGTGCCGACTCCCGTCCGGTTCGAGGTCGGCCAAACTGAGGCGGTGGTGACGGTGGAACTGATCCCTGACGAAGACGAGGAACCGGCGGAAACGGCCCGTTTATCTTTCGACAACTTTTTCATCGATACCGCCGTGGGGGAAATCGAGGGGGGGCAATCCGGCCTGACGAACCCGGAAGCCACCCTGACGATCAATGACGACGACGGGACGCTAACCTACAACTTCGGCAGCAATCTATTTACGACCCTCGAGGGGAGCGCAACGAATGTCACCAATGTGGTGACGGTCGAGCGAAGCGGAAGAATTTCCGAACCCTCGTTCGTGACGGTCGAGTTGAGGGGCCGCAGTGCGGTTCTGGGAGAGGATTTTGAGCCGTCGTCAACCACCCTCAATTTCGAGGCCGACCAGGTTTCCCAAACCGTCCCCATCACCATTTTTGGCAATACCGAAGTTGACGCATCGACCCGGACCGTGAATCTGTCCCTGGTTCCCGAAGACGGTCAGCTCGTCGGAGAAATCAATCCCACGGCCCAATTGTCGATTCTCGACGACGACAGCATCCCCACCTACGACTTCACCGAAAATTCTTTCACGGTGAGCGAGGCGGCGGGTATCAGCGACGTCGTGACCGTGACCCGGGGCGGCAACACCTCGGAGGCTTCGTCCGTCGATGTGGTCTTGCAGGCGGAGCCGGGAGAGGATGTGGTGGAGACGCGAGTGACCGTGAACTTTGCCCCGGGAGAAACCGTCCAGACCGCGCTGATCGAAATTGTTGACGACGAAACGGCGGAACCCACCGAGACGATCGCCCTCTCTTTTGACAACTTCGAGCCGGCGGGACAGGGTGGCACGACCGCCACGGCTACTTTGCAGATCTTGGACAACGACTCGCCCCCGACGTACAATTTCGCCGAACCGGCCTACGCGGTGGAGGAGGGAGACGACACCAACACCGTCAACGTCGTCGAACTGCTGCGATCGGGGGACGTGACCATCGAATCGTCGTTAAATGTCATTTTGACGGGAATTTCGGCGACCGCCGGCAGCGATTTTACGGACGGTCCGATTCCGATCCAGTTCGGCATCGGGGAAACCAGCCAGAGGGTCCCGGTGGAGCTCCTCGGAAATACCTTGGTGGAAGGTGACGAAACCCTGGAACTGAGCCTCACCAATTTTAGGGAAATCGTGAACGGACAGGAGCGGATGGAGGGGGCGGCGGGAACGCTGAACCCGACGACGGAGTTGACGATTCTCAATGACGACGTGGAGACGGTGACGCTGGAGGCGATTACGGCTGAGGCTATCGAGCCGACCATCGATTACAACCAGACGCCGCCGGTCGTCACGGAAGGCAGCAGCGCGGCGATCCGGATCAACCGCGCCCCGGATACGTTCGGCAATCTAACGGTCAATTTGACCCTCTCGGGCAACCGTATTTCCTTGGATGACTACCAACTGCAAGTCGGTGACACCGTGATTCCCACGGACGGCTCGACGGCGACGGTCACGATCCCGGCCGATCGCACCAGCGTCGATGTCCAGTTGGTCCCCCTCGACGACTCCCAGGCGGAAGCGGACGAATCCTTGAGCTTCCGTTTGGCTGCGGGGAATTACACCGTCGATCCGGACCTCAACCAGGCGACCCTGACCATCTTGGCTAATGATACGGCGGTGACGCGGTTGACGGATACGACGGACACCGGCGAAACGGCCTACTTCGCCCGGGGCGAGGGGTCTTTGCGGCAGGCGATCGCCAACGCCGAGAGTTTGGCCGGTTCCGATCGCATCACCTTCGAGGGCGAGGCGCTCTCGGGTACCCTCGACCTGGTGGGGGCCCTGCCGAATCTCGACAGCGACATTTTCATCGACGGCCCCGGAGCCGGCAATTTGACGATTCGACGAGGCGCGGATGCCACCGAGGAATTCCGCATCTTCACCGTCAACGGCGGGACGATCGTCATCGAGGGGTTGACCCTGACCAACGGTTTGGCGCCCGGAACCGACCTCGAAACCGAGGGGGGAACCACCTCCGGCAGTCGGGGGGGGGCGATGAACATCACGTCTACAAACAGTAACGTGACGGTTGAAAACAGCGTCCTCCGGGACAACGAAGCCAACAACGGGGGTGCGATCGCCAACTCCGGCACCCTGAACGTCGTCAACAGCGCGATCGCGGACAACCTGGGGGTCAACGGTGGCGGCATCATTGTCATCGATGGGAGCGTCAACGTCACCAACAGCACCATTACTGGCAACAGCGCGGAAATCGGGGGGGGAATCTTCAACTCCGTCGCTAACCTCACCGTCACCAGCAGCACGATCGCCAATAACAGTGCCATCACCAACGGCGGGGGCATCCGCAACATCGGCGGAACTGCCAACTTGAGGGATGTCCTGATCGCCCAAAATACGGTGGGCGAAAACGGCAACGCCCCCGATGCGTCGGCGGCGGCGGAATTCGCGTTCAACAGTGGTGGCAGTAATTTGATCGGGGACGGCAGCGGTGCGGCGGGTTTGACCGACGGAGTCAACGGCGACATTGTAGGAACTGCGGAGGAACCCATCAACGCCCTGATCGGTCCGCTGCAGGACAACGGCGGGCTGACCCCGACGATCGCCCTGTTGGAAGGCTCCCCGGCCATCAACGCCGGCAACGGCTCCTTCGGCGACCCCTTTATCGATCCGGGAGAATTCGACCAGCGCGGGCCGGGATTCCCCCGCATCGTCAACGATGTCATCGACATCGGGGCCTTCGAGTCGGATTTCTAGGGAAGAATTGAGAATTGATAATTCTCAATTCTCAATTGGTTTTCTTCCCCGACTCCCGACGTTACGGAATCGGTCCGTTGGCGGCGGCTCGGGCGGCAGCGGCCTCGTCGGGGTGGATGTTGAGGCGGGTCAAATTGATGCGGCCTTTGCTGTCAATTTCCCGCACCTTGACGATCACCTCGTCCCCGATCGCCACTTCGTCTTCCACCCGCGGCACCCGGTAGTCCGCCAGTTGGGAGATGTGGATCATCCCCTCTTTACCGGGCAGGACTTCCACGAAGGCGCCGATGGGAATGATCCGCGTCACCCGGCCCGCGTAGACGTCGCCGGCGTTGAGCTTGCGGGTCATGCCCTGGACGATCTGGTAGGCACGGGCCGCTTTTTCGCTGTCCGTGGAGGCGATCGTCACGGTCCCGTCATCGTCGATGTCGATCTTGACGCCGGTTTCCTCGGTGATCCCCTTGATTGTTTTGCCACCCGGGCCGATCACCAGCCCGATCAGGTCGGGGTCGATCTTGAGGGTTAGCAGGCGGGGGGCGTAGGGGGACAGGTCGGGCTGGGGCTTGCTGATCACCTCGAGCATTTTTTCGAGGATGTGCAGCCGCGCCGGTTTGGCCTGGCCGATGGCGTCGGCGACCACTTTCAGGGGCAGGCCGGTGATTTTCATGTCCATCTGCAGGGCGGTGATGCCCGTATCCGTACCCGCCACCTTGAAGTCCATGTCGCCCAAAAAGTCTTCGATGCCCTGGATATCGGTGAGGATGCGGACCTCTTCTCCTTCCCGGATCAGGCCCATCGCCGCGCCGCTGACGGGTTTGGCGATCGGGACGCCGGCGTCCATGAGGGCGAGGGTGGAACCGCAGACCGAGCCCATCGAGGTGGAGCCGTTGGAGGAGAGCACCTCGGACACGATGCGGATCACATAGGGGAACTGTTCCCGGCTGGGCAACACGGGCAGCAGGGCCCGTTCTGCTAAGGCGCCGTGGCCGATTTCCCGACGACCGGGCGATCGCATCGGTTTAGTTTCCCCGACGGAGTAGGGGGGGAAATTGTAGTGGTGCATATAGCGCTTTTCGTCCTGGGGGTGCAGGTCGTCGAGATCCTGGGCGTCGCCGGGGGTTCCCAACGTCGCGATGGAGAGCACCTGGGTGAGGCCGCGGTTGAACAGGCCACTGCCGTGGACGCGCTTGGGCAGGAAGCCCACCCGGCAGGAGACGGGGCGCACCTGGTCTAACTTCCGGCCGTCCACCCGCACGCCTTCTTCGACGATTTGCTGGCGCATCAGTTGTTTGGTGATGTCCTTGAAGATCGTCCCCACCGCCTTGGGGTTTTCGGCGGTAAACAGTTGCAGGGGGTCGTCTTCGGGTTTTTCGGCGATCGCGCTGACGACGTGTTCTTCTTTGATGGCGTCGAGGGCCGTATCTCGCTCTACCTTGCTCAACTCGAACTGGGACAAAACCTGTTTCACCGGTTCCGCCACCCGTTCGCGGATGAACTCGATCAGGGTCGGGTCTTCCGGCAGCGGTTCTTCCACCGCCTGTTCGATTCCCAATTCGGCAATAATTTCCTTCTGGGCTTTGATCAGGTCTAGAACCGCCTCATAGCCGAAGTCGATCGCCTCGATGACGTCGTGTTCGGGCAATTGGTTCGCCCCGGCTTCCACCATCACCACCCCATCGGGGGACCCGGCGACGACCAGATCCAAGTCGCCGTTGCGGATTTCTTTGTAGGTGGGATTGATGATAAAATCGTCTCCCACCAGCCCGACGCGCACCCCGGCCATCGGCCCGTAGAACGGAATCCGAGCCAGCAACACCGACACGGAGGCGCCCGTCACGGCTAAGACATCCGGCGGCACCTGCTCGTCCATCGATAGGGTGGTGGCCACGATCTGGATGTCGTCCCGAATCCACTGGGGAATCAACGGACGCAGGGGGCGGTCAATCAGACGACTCGTCAGGGTGACGCGGTCGGGCGGACGGCCCTCCCGACGCAAAAATCCGCCGGGAATGCGCCCCCCGGCGTACAGTCGCTCTTCGTAGTCCACCAACAGGGGGAGAAAATCAATTCCCGGTCTTCCTTCGGCACGGGTTGCGGTGACGAGAACTGACGTATCTCCCGATTCGATCAAGACGGCTCCACCCGCCTGAGGCGCTAGTAAACCTATCTTCAGCCGAATATCCCGTCCATCAAAGGATATTGACTTTTCAATCTCTTCCATGTATTCTGTCTTCCTTCTACCACAAATTCTCACATTTTCGCCATCGGAGCACCTGACCCGAAACGGGGGAGCCATCCCAGGTTCCCACTCGTGCGGTCGTCGTGCGCCCGGGGTCGGTTCCATACTTCTCAATTCCGTCGTCGGCGATCGGAACCCCCGTTGTTGACCTGGGTCGAGAAGTGTCCGCACCCCCCCCGAGCTCTCGTGACATCCCCCATCATCTTGACACAATTGGCATTTTCAAGGTTGATGTCGGGCTAACTGTCGGTCAGACTCAATCCTGAAACCCGGATGTCCGCCGTTTGCAAGATTTACAAACAATTGGGGCGATCGGGTGTTTTTCCAGCAGTTAGGGGTCGGCTCTTAGATATTGGCATCTATTTTAGATCATTTCTTGAAACTTTCAACGCGGAGTCCGGCGACGATCGCATTCCTGAGAAAGTCGGGAATTTTCGCCCCGGAAGTCGCTCCTCCATTTCGGCTCGAGCGATCGCCACCTCATCGATTGGCTGTCTGATCGCCCGGGTGGGGGTATCATCTGAGAGTTGGGAAAAGCGGATTTTTGGGAAACGCGATCGCGATCGGGGGGAAATCTGACCGTTTATTTCCGCCGAGACAAACGGCCGCGATCGCCCGCCAACAGATATGATAACTTACAATAAAGCCGTCGATCGCCGCAGTGAGCGCAATTTTTTGATGTCAATCGATCGGTCGATCAACTCAACTCTCCGGCCGAACCGATCTCGACCGATCGACCCAATTGGGAGTGCACAGGATTAATTCGGATGGCAATTTTACACGGAACCTGGCGGATTCAACCCCCAGAAAATTATGTTTTGATTTGGGGGGAAACCTGGCGCCGACTCGCCCCCGGCGACCGTCTGAAGGTCGGGGAAATTGCCCCCCACCCCTTCGTTATGGGCCGGGACGAACTGTTGGATTGGCCGGCGTTCGGCCAGTCGGACCTGACATTATCTTCCGCCGAACCGGTTACAGAAGCGATCGCCGCACCCACCCAATGGAACCCGGAGACGGGGGAGATCTCGCCTCTGCACTCCGCCACGGCCCCGGAAGATGGCGACGTCTGCCTCTACCCCTGGAAAATCGAAGCATTCCGCCTTGCCCCCCTCGAAGCCTTTGAGCTCTTTCAATCCCTGCCCTTGGGGGCGATCGATCCGGACTGGCTGGGGGCCGACCTGCGATTTTGGTCCCACGTCGCCCGCTGGGCCCTCGATCTCCTCGCCCGACGGAAATTTTTGCCCGTTTTGACGGAAAATAATATCGCCCGCTGGCGACCCCTCCTCGACAGCGCCACAGACCGCGCCCGACTGCTGCAATTCGCCCGCCAAATGCCCGCCGCCTGCCGGATGTACGGACTCGAAACCGAATTTCGGTCGAACGGCCCCTGCATCCCCCGACCCGCCCCCGCCCGGGAGTTGCTGCTGGAGGTCCTCGGCGAAATCGTCGATACCCAAATCCGCCCGGTGGCCCGGGAAGTGGAACGGAAGGCCCTCGCCAACACGGCCCTTTTGCAACCCGCCGTGGAAGGGTGGCTGCGGGGTTTGGCCGGGGATGCCGCCGGGGTGGAGGCCTCCAATTCCGACCGGGAAGGGCTCCGCGCCAGCCTGGAGAGTTGGACCTCGCCCCTGCAACAGTCCCTCGCAGATCTGACCCAATTTCGCGCCGGATTCTCCCTCAAACCCCCCGGGGGCAAAACCAAAACCTGGCGGTTGGAATACGGCCTGCAGGCGATGGACGATTCCGATTGTGTGGTGGATGCCGAAACCGTCTGGAATCATCCGGTGGAACGCTTCACCTGGGAGGGGCGGACGGTCCGCAATCCCCAGGAGACGCTGTTGGGGGGGCTGGGACTGGCCTCGAAACTCTACCCGGCGATCGAATCCAGCTTGCAGGAGGCCCGCCCCCGGGTCTGCACCCTCACTTCCCAGCAGGCCTACGAATTTATCACCCGCGTGGCTTGGCGGTTCACTGACAGCGGTTTGGGGGTGATTTTGCCGCCGGGACTGACGAACCGGGAGGGCTGGGCGAGTCGCCTGGGGTTGAGTATCCGCGCCACGGCCCCCAAGGGCAAGTCGAACGGGCGGATGGGGTTGAAAAGTTTGTTGAATTTCAAGTGGGAACTTTCCATCGGCGGACAGAGGATTTCTAAGGCGGAATTCGATCGCCTCGTCGCCCGAGAAAGTCCCCTGGTGGAAATTAATGGCGAGTGGGTGGAATTGCGCGATCGCGACGTGAAAGCCGCCCAGGCTTTTTTTGCCACCCGAAAAGACCAGATGACTCTATCTTTGGAAGATGCCCTGCGGCTGGCGACGGGGGACACCCAGACGGTGGAACGGCTGCCGGTGGTTAATTTTGAAGCGGGGGGAAAATTGCAGGAGTTGTTGGATGCGTTGACGGACAATCGCTCCATTAAAGCGATCGCAACTCCCAAAACATTTCGGGGGGAATTGCGCCCCTACCAAGCCAGAGGTTCGGGTTGGTTATCATTTTTAGAACAGTGGGGGTTGGGCGCCTGTCTGGCGGACGACATGGGTTTGGGAAAAACCATCGAATTCATCGCTTTTTTGCTGCATTTACAGGAACAAAAAATCTTGGAACGCCCGGTTTTATTGGTTTGTCCGACTTCGGTTTTGGGCAATTGGGAGCGGGAAGTGAAGCGGTTTGGGCCGACTCTAGCCACCCTCGTCCACCACGGCGACAAGCGATCGAAGGGGAAAAATTTCCCCAAGGTTGTTAAGGATAAAAATTTGGTGATTACCAGCTACGCCTTGACGTTCCGGGACGAGAAAGAATTGCAAAGCGTCAACTGGCAGGGGGTGGTTTTGGATGAGGCTCAAAATATCAAAAATCCCGAGGCTAAACAGTCCAAAACCGTGCGGATGTTGGAGGCGGATTTTAAGATCGCCCTGACGGGGACTCCGGTGGAAAATCGCCTGTCGGAATTGTGGTCGATATTGGAATTTTTGAATCCGGGATATTTGGGACAGAAGGTGTTTTTTAACCGCCGATTTGCCATTCCCATCGAAAAGTACGGGGATACGGAGTCTTTGCAAACGTTGCGATCGCTCGTCCAGCCGTTCATTTTGCGGCGTTTGAAAACTGACAAAGATATCATCCAAGATTTACCGGAAAAACAGGAAAATACCGTGTTTTGTTCTTTGGCGGTGGAACAGGCGAGTTTGTATCAAAAATTGGTGGATACATCTTTATCGGAAATCGAGTCCGCCACGGGAATTCAGCGACGGGGGATGATTTTGGGTTTGTTGGTGAAGCTGAAACAGGTGTGCAACCACCCGCTATTGTTGGGGGCGAAATCTAAGGGGAAAGGTAAAAAAGAGAGTTTGCCGCCCCAGCAGTCGGGGAAATTGCAGCGACTCAACGAAATGTTGGATGAGGTTTTATCGGAGGGCGATCGCGCTCTGATTTTTACCCAATTTGCGGAGTGGGGAAAGCTGCTGAAACCCTATTTGGAGAAGCAGTTAAATCGAGAAGTTCTGTTTCTTTACGGGGGGACTCGCAAAGCACAGCGGGAGGAAATGGTCGATCGCTTCCAGCAAGATCCGCAGGGGCCGCCGATCATGATATTATCATTGAAGGCGGGCGGTGTGGGTCTGAATTTGACCCGGGCAAATCATGTGTTTCATTTCGATCGCTGGTGGAATCCGGCGGTGGAAAATCAGGCGACGGATCGCGTTTTTAGGATTGGACAAACTCGCAATGTGCAGGTGCATAAGTTTGTTTGTACGGGGACGTTGGAAGAGAAAATTCACGATTTGATTGAAAGTAAGCAGGCGTTGGCGGAACAGGTGGTTGGTTCTGGGGAGGATTGGCTGACGGAGATGGATACGGAGCAGTTGCGGAATTTGTTGATTTTGGATCGGAGTGCGGTGATTGAGGAGGAATAAAAATCCGCAGATTACGCAGATTTCACAGATTTTAATTTTGTGGGGGATTGGGGTGGGGGGGATTGATGGGATTGTAGGGGCGAATGGCATTCGCCCTCCGGCGATTGAGGAGATTATTGGTGAGTTGAAATTATGGTTAATTACAATAGTGAAACGGATCGGGAATGGTGGACGCAGCAGTGGTTGGATATTTTGAATCGCTATCGGTTTAAGAAGCGGTTGGAACGGGCGAGGAATTATGCTAGACAGGGTAATGTTTTGAGTATTGAGTTTAGCGATCGCCGGGTTTTGGCGAAGGTTCAGGGGACGCAGCCGCAGCCTTATGAGGTGGCGTTGTGGTTGGATGTTTTTGGGGATGAGGAGTGGGGATATGTGATCGAGACGCTATCGCAGCGGGCGATATTTTCGGCGAAGTTGTTGGCGGGGGAAATGCCGCAGAATATTGAGGATGTTTTTGCACAGAATGGGTTGCGGCTGTTTCCGTTTAATTTGGATGAGGTGCATTCTCAGTGTAGCTGTCCGGATAAGGCGAATCCTTGTAAGCATATCGGGGCGGTGTATTATATGTTGGGCGATCGCTTCAGTGAAGATCCGTTTGTGTTGTTTCAATTGCGGGGGCGGATGAAGGATGATATAATAGCAAAATTGCGACAGTTGAGGGGGTCGGGAGAGGGGGAAAAAGTCGCAGAAACTGAAGAAATAACGACTCAAAAAATTGATTTCGATCCGCCGTCTGTGGCGGGTTATTGGGAGTATAATCAACAGTTGGAACCGTCTTTGGTGGTGATTTCTCCGCCGCCGGGAAGCGAGACGGTTTTGGACGTTTTGGGACCGATTCCGCTGGCGACGGCAGTATCGAAAGAAGGGGGGCGATCGGCGACGGCGGCGGATGTGGTGATGCAGTATTTGGATACCGTTTATAAGAATGTCAGCCAGCAGGCGGTTTTGATGGGGTTAAATCGGGAATCGGAGGGTTAGAGAAACTGGAGAAAGGTGAGGGCGACGACGGACATTTCTTCTGGGGCTTGCAGGATGCGATCGGGGCGGTGTTTGACGAGGGCATCGATGGAATTGAAACCCCAGGTGACGGCGACGCTCTTGATTTTGGCTTTCTTCGCCGCGTCGATATCTCGCGTTTCGTCTCCGATGTAAATCGCCCGCTTTCTGTCGAGTTTTTCGCGTTTGATCAGCCGGTTGATGATGCGATGTTTGCCGAATAAAGTCGATCCGGAATAAATCCCGTGGAACAGTTCCAGAACCCCCTCTTGTTTCAAAAGATATTCGACATTTCCTTGGGTGTTGGAGGTGACGATATAAAGTTTGTATCCCTCATATCTCAAATCCAAGAGGGCTTTCCTAACTCCCGGAAATAGGCCGATCGCGGATAGGTTGTCCTCCAATTCTTCTCGAATCCGCCGCAGCAATTTGGGGAGTTTGAAGATCGAAATGCCGGATTGGCTGATAATTTCCCGGGAACTCATATTTTGCACGTCCGCCAAATCCTCGATATCGGTGGCGGGATATCCGAATTCCTCGGCGAGCTCGTTGGTGATGGCGACGATGACATCGAGGGTGTCCGCCAAGGTTCCGTCGAAGTCGAAGATAATGGCTACTGGAGTGCGATCGGGCATTTTTGGTTTTTCGGGGTGGGGGGTATCATATCACCCCACTATAGCAATTGTATCAATTGATTCGTCAATCGATTTTTGTGGAGTTGGGTGACAAATTGCGAAGTTGTTGACAGCAAAATGACCGAAATCCCCCACCCGACAGGCATTTTATCGGCTACATCCAACCCAGATGGGCTTTGACTGTCTGAACTGCAATCCTGACATTGCTCGCCCCCATCGAAATTTTATAAGGCTTGTTGGGATTTTTGGGGTTGGGGTCGATGGTGACGACATTATTTTTCCACAGGTGACTTTCTCTCGACCAGTCCAGTTGGGAGAGTTTGGAGATGCGATCGCGATCGAATTCGTGTCGTTCTTTATCATAAGTCAAATACAGTAACCGCCCCAGAATTTCCAACCCGACCCGCCAAGGCAGCAACGATTTTTCCTTGAAATTGGCAATATCATCGACGGTCAATTCATCGACGCTGCGATTGGCGATATATTGAGTTATCGGACATTCCGAGAAAAACTGATTCAGGCATTGACCGAGTTCGTGGGATGCCATGTCAACGTCGTAGTCTTCCAGGACGCTATCGGGATTTCCGGTAAATGCAAAACTGACCAAATTGACGATATAAACATTCGTATAAATTAACTTGTGTTTCGTCGAGGGCGTTTTTTTGACCCGCTCCGTTTTTCCGGCGAACATGGAAACGCTGGAAATTAAATTTTTCATGATGCCAATGGTGCCGGAATATTCACCAAAAGAATTGAGTAAGGATTGGTCAAGTTGTCGGGTTTGTGCCATATCTCGAAAATCGGTCTGACATTGCTTAAAACTCGCCTCCAAAACCAGGGTAATTGGAAAATGGTTTTTGGCAATTAAAGGGGCGCGATCGCTCAACATTAATTCTTTGATCGCCTGATATCGATGCTGTCCGTCCGTGATATCCAATTTTTTATCCAGGGGAATTGCCACGAAACAAATCCCCCGACCCAATTCGATAATTTCGATATCTTCCGGATCGATATTAGCCGTCAACGTCCCCAAAATCCAAGGTTTATCTTTATTGACGCGATGAAGAATATACTCTTTAATTTCCGCCGCATGACCTTTTACGACGGGACGATTTTTCCCGGAGTCCGGGTCGTTTCCATGAGAAGGTTTAGCCTGTAAAAAAGTAATCAAATCCTGAGCGCGAACATTGATTTGAATCATCCGCCGCTTTCCTTGCTGAAAAATCAACCCCAGATAGCAATTATAATCACTATCGTATTGGTCATAAAGGGGAAAGATGATCGGGGAGATTTTGGGCGTGGACTCTGAATCATTGTGATTGATATCGTTCATGACGGACCGAGATGTTTAGACTATCTCTATTTTACATGAAAATGTCTGGCCCCCAAACCCCCAATTCTGGGGGCTTTGAAAATCTCGGATTTAGCCCCCAAACCCCCAATTCTGGGGGCTTCCCCCAACCCCCAAACCCCCAATTCTGGGGGCTTCCCCCAGCCCCCAAACCCCCAATTCTGGGGGCTTCCCCCAACCCCCAAACCTCCAATTCTGGGGGCTTCCCCCAACCCCCAAACCCCCAATTCTGGGGGCTTTGAAAAGCTCGGATTTTTGGGAATTATTTTACCTGCTATTAGTCTAGGGGATCGGGCAACCCGACTTGTCTGGGTTTCACCACCCGCCCCTCAAAATTAATCGCCCGATTTTCAAAGGTTCGGGCATTCGCTAGATCTCGCCTCAACATCGCCTGACTCATCGGATCTTCGATGCCACCCAACAGGTAAATCAGGAGGTTCGTTGCCAAACTCCGGCCGGCAACCCTCACCCGCCGCTTGTTGGGGTCGTACAATACGCCATACCAGAGAGATGCGGGATCTTCCATCCCACTAAACCCACCTTTTGCGTCGAAGGTTTCCAATTTTTCCCACACACTTTCCGGGGACTTTTGATGCAGAAAGACCACTTTTCCCACCGCCTGGGCGATCGCCACCTGCCCGATGGGACGAAACAAAATATTTCCCTCCCCCGGGGGGCGTTCAAACCCGAACCGCCGCATCGCTGGAGTTTCCAAACCTTGCTGCAATTTGCGATAGCTTGGCAACCCCGCCAAGCCGTCGAAAAACCGCATAAATTCATCGATTCCCCGTCGCAATTCATCCTCCTCGGGGCGGTCTGGAATTAGGCCAGGTTTCCCCACTTTCCAACCCTTAAATATCGGGTGGGGGGACAGATAACCCTCCGCCATATCTCGCAGGGCTTGCAATGTGGTCAATACGGTGGATTTGGTGGCGACGGTCGCGCTGTCCCAGTTGATTCTGGGGTTGCGATCGCCCTCATCTTTCAGCAGGGGATGGCGAACCGCTACCTGGCGGGATACAATAGAAAACCCGTCATTTTCATCCAATGCTGCCAACTGTCCCTTGCTCAATTTTACGCCCATTTGGTTGACGTGGACGAACAGCGATCGCACCCGTTTTCGCGCCCGCGATCGGGTTTCTCCGGGCAACACCGCCGGGATAAATTCCACCCCGATCGTTTCGCGGTTCAACTCTGCCAATTTCTCCTCGGGAGACAGGTCGTCGGGCGCCAAATCGTCCCAGTCAATTTCAGCGCCGAGGGGCTTTTTAATCTTGCTGAAAGGCTGCAATTTCCCCGTTTTTGCCAGTTCCCTCACCCCCTGAATTCCCATCAGGCGATGCTGTCCGTCCAAGGCGAACACCGACACCGCCGGGGACAGATTCAGCAATCCGAATTGTTGTCGGGCGTCCAAAGCCGTAAATTCGGCGGCGGAACGGGTGGCCCTTCCGTCTTCGTCCCACTCCGGCGCCTCGGGGTCGTCCACCCACTCGGGACTCAAAACCACCACCAGCGGCGGAAATTTGCGGTCCCAATCGTGGGTCATCAGGTATTGGACGAGGACTGCCTGTCGCGACCAGTCCAGGGGCCGTTGCAGGATCGTCTCGATGGTTTCGGCCCCCCGTTCCACGTTTCCCGTTTCGCGATCGCGGTGGGGTTCAAACAGTGGAAGTGCGGACGCATAGCGGATGCGGGTCGCGGCCCATTCCAGGCTGACGGCGCCGAGATAGGCCCGGTTGACTCCCATCGCGGTTCGCTGCACCAGGATGCGATCGGGCTCCTCCTGGAGGGGCGTCAGCAGTCGGGCGATGTCCTCGGGGTTGGGTTCGGTTGCACGATTCATTATAGTATGATTAAACTATCAGTGGGGTTTTTAAAAACTTGTCCCCGATATGTTATCCTATCGTAAACGGGCAGATCTGGGGAAGGGTCTTATTTTTGGCAGGGAGGGAAAAATGAGTTCGTCGGAGGCACGACAGGCTAAGAACCTTGAATATTACTGCAAGGGCTTGAGTAACATCAAGGTTCATCGAAATCAAAAACAGGGAGTCAACCTCAACCAACCCATACTACTATTGTCTGTCATCGATTTAATTGCCCAAGGCATCATACAAGAAAATCGAATTTTTATCTCTGATGAGTTGATCCATACTTTCCAGAAGTATTGGTCGATTTTGTCGGAAACTGACTTTAAGGGAAGTGACTTCGCCCTTCCATTTTTTCATCTAAAAAATGGAAAGTATAAGTTTTGGCATCTTCAATTTAGTGCTGAATACGAGGGTGGAAGACCTCAAACGATACCCAAATTAAAACATGATGTTGACCACGCTTATTTAGATGATGAACTTTTTGATTTGGTTCAAGATCGCCAATCGAGACAAGAATTGGTCGATGAACTGATAGCAGTGTGGTTTGCTGACAATCAGAAAGAATTGGAAGATTTACTCAAATTAAATCAAAATTTACAAGAAGAAAGTGTTCTCGATGTAGACGAAACATCAGATTTAAAAAAAAATCCCAAGTTTTCGATGAGAAAGTCGATCATTCGAGAAGCTTTTTTCCGTAAATCTGTCATACATATCTATGAGTACAGATGTGCGTTTTGTCAATTAAGAGTGAATCGAACTCTAAATCAAAATATTGTGGATGGGGCGCATATAAAACCATTTGCACAATTCTATGATAGTCAAATTGGGAATGGAATTTCTCTGTGTAAAAATCATCACTGGGCTCTCGATAGAGGTTGGTTTACAATTGACGATACTTATAAAATTATTGTCGCCCAAGATTTACAAGAAGATTCTCCCTTTGCAAAACCAATGAAGGAATTCAATGGAGAAAAAATACTGTTACCTACCTTAGACCGATACTGGCCGGAACTAGAATCTATTAGATGGCATCGTAAAAATATATTTAGGGTATAAAAACATGAATGATAAAATGCAAGCCAAAAAAGACAACAATCGAACTGTCGAAGAATTTTTGCAAGATCTGGAAATACTGAAAGCTGAAATTCAAGAACTATACTTTGACGACCAGATTCCTTTAGTTATAGGTTGGAGTGGAGGGAAAGATAGCACGGCAGTTCTCCAACTCATTTGGAGTTCCATTGCTTCATTACCACCTGAAAAAAGAACCAGAAAAATTCATGTCCTTACCAACGATACTTTGGTTGAAAATCCAATTGTTTCTGCTTGGGTTCGCAAATCCCTAAAAAACATGAACAAAGCTGCGAAGGAACAAGGGATGCCCGTCTCAACCCATTTAACTTACCCGACGATTAAAAATACATTTTGGTGTTGCTTGATCGGTAAGGGATACCCAGCCCCTCGAAATAGATTTCGATGGTGTACCGAACGTCTCAAAATCAACCCTGCTGATTATTTCATTAGAGAAACTATCAGAAATAATGGTCAAGCTATTCTTGTTTTGGGTACTCGTAAAGCTGAAAGCACACAACGGGCAACTAACATGGCCAAGCATAGAAAATGGCGAGTACGCGATCGCATGAATACAAATCCCCATCGTCCGAACTGTTTGATTTACTTACCAATCGAAGATTGGAGAACGGATGAAGTCTGGATGTATCTGATGCAATTTGAAAATCCGTGGGGACAAGATAATAAAGACTTGTTTACCATGTACCGAGGGGCAACGGCAGATAATGAATGTCCTTTGGTTATCGACACCTCAACTCCGAGTTGTGGAGATTCCCGATTTGGCTGCTGGGTTTGTACGATGGTCAGCAAAGATAAATCGATGGAGGCGATGATCTTAAATGACGAAGCCAAAGAGTGGATGCAGCCACTTTTGGATCTTCGCAATGAATTAGACGTTAAAAACGATCACGACAAAAGGGATTTCCGTCGCAACTTCGGAACTGTTCAACTATTTGAACGAAACGTAGACGGTCAAACCTCCGTTCAACACATCCCCGGACCCTACAAAAGAGAGTGGCGGGAACATTGGCTGCGGCGGGTGTTGGAAGCCCAAGTCCAAGTTCGCAAAACTGCCCCGCCGGAAATGCGGGATATCACGTTAATTCAACCGGAAGAACTCAGCGAGATTCGCCGAATCTGGTTGGAGGAAAAACACGAATTCGATGACAGTTTACCCAGGATTTATCAAGAAGTGACCGGAGAAAAATTTAAAGATCCCCGAGACACCGGCGAAAAAGCCATGCTGGGGCCGGATGAATGGCAGATTTTGGAAGATCTCAGCGACGGAGATCCCATGTATTTGGAATTGGTGACGCGGCTACTCGACACCGAACGCCAATATAAAACGATGGCGAGACGGACGGGGATTTACGACACCCTCGAACGCTGCTTTAAAACCAGTTCGCGATCGCAAAATGAAGCTATTCAAAATGCCCACTACGAACGCAACCTCAAAGAAGCTGCCCAATCCGGCAAAGTTGAGGATATCAAAAAAATCGTCAACGGCGAAAAACCGGAACCCGACCAACAACTCTCCTGGGCGAGTCTGAAATTCAACTCCAAACAATAGGGGCGATTTTCCGATGATTTGGAAATAGAAGATCCCCCCCAGCCCCCCTTTGTAAGGGGGGAGAATGACTCAAAGTCCCCCTTTTTAAGGGGGATTTAGGGGGATCGTCCGACGATTTGGAAATAGAAGATCCCCCCCCGGCCCCCCTTAATAAGGGGGGAGAATGACTCAAAGTCCCCCTTTTTAAGGGGGATTTAGGGGGATCGTCCGACCATTTGGAAATAGAAGAATCCCCCCCAGCCCCCCTTTGTAAGGGGGGAGAATGACTCAAAGTCCCCCTTGGCAAGGGGGATTTAGGGGGATCGTCCGACTATTTAAAAATAGAAGATCCCCCCCGGCCCCCCTTTGTAAGGGGGGAGAATGACTCAAAGTCCCCCTTATTAAGGGGGATTTAGGGGGATCGTCCGACTATTTGAAAATAGAAGATCCCCCCCGGCCCCCCTTAATAAGGGGGGAGAATGACTCAAAGTCCCCCTTGGCAAGGGGGATTTAGGGGGATCGTCCGCCTGCCATTAAATTAAAAATCGCCCTCCGACAAACCGGCAAAAAAATATTCAAAACTGCCGGATTTGTGATATGATGAATATGTCAACCTGAACACCACCAAAACCCCGTGATTTTTCTCGAACTCACCCTAGAAAATTTTGGCCCCTATCGCGGGAAACAGGTCATCAACCTGCGGCCCCAAACCGCCGGGGAAACGGTGAGTCCGATTATTCTGTGCGGGGGGATGAACGGGGGCGGAAAAACCACCCTCATGGATGCCATTCGCCTGGTGTTGTACGGTTCCCGCGCCCAGTGTTCCACCCGGGGAAATCTCGCCTATTCTGAGTTTCTGAAACAGGCGATCAATAAACACACCCAACCCCACGAAGAAACCAGCGTCGAACTGTTGTTCGAGCATATTCTGAATAATATGCAAGTGGAATTCCGCGTCAAACGGCGTTGGAAGCCAGACACGCTAAAAAACAAAAATAAAGATACCCTTGGCGTTTTGATCGATGACTGGCCGGATTCCGCTTTGATCGAAACCTGGGACGAACGGATCGAGGACTTTTTTCCCCTGGGAATTTCCAATCTTTTTTTATTCGACGGCGAACAGGTGAAAGAATTGGCGGAACTCGACGCGCCGCCCCCCATTGTCACCCAGGCGATCGAATCCCTTTTGGGGTTGGAATTGGCGGAACGGCTGTCGGCGGATCTGACGATTTTAGTCAACCGGAAGCGGAAGGAATTGGCGGAGGCTTCCGAGTTGGCGACATTGGAAGAAATTGAGGCGAAACTGAACAAACAAAACCAAGAATTTGAAGTGGCAGAAGCCGAGGTTATCCGGCTGGATGGGGAACTGAAAAAAGCCCACATTCGCCAGCAAGAAGCCCGGGATAAATTCCGCACCGAAGGCGGCAAAGTTGCCCAGGAAAAAGAGCAGATCGAAGCCCAATTGAAAGCCGAACAGGAGAAAGCCAGAACTCAGCGCGATCGCCTCCGGGAACAGGCGGCGGGTTCTCTCCCCCTCGGCTTGATTCAACCCCTGTTGGAACGGGCGAAAATGCAGGGAGAAAAGGAACTGCAACAAAAGCGGACTCAAATTGCCCGGGATGTGATCGTCGAACGGGACGAACGGTTATTAAATTATTTAGAAACCCTGAAAATAAAGGGCAACACTTTGGAACAGGTGCGGACATTTTTAGAAACCGATACCCGCCCCGACGGAACCGAAAACCCGACGGAAATTTGGCTGGATATGGATGAAGATACCCTCAGCCAACTCAGCAATTTGTTGGAACGGGAACTTCCCAATCAGATCGCCCAAACCCGATCGCAACAGGAAGAATTGAAGCAAATCCAAGATGCGATCGCGGCAAAAGAACGACAATTAACCGTCGCCGCCCCGCCGGAAGTTTACGAACAACTGCTGCAAGCCGTCACCGATGCCGCCAGTCATTTGGCAAAACTACAAACCGCCTACGAAGCGGCAAAGGAAAAGCGCGATCGCTGTAAAATTACTATCGAAAAAACCAAAAAAGAACTCTCCGAATACAGCCGCAGTACCATCGATCGCAAAAACGCCGACCACATCATCGACACCTCGGAACGGGTGCAAAAAACCCTGGTGCAATTTCGGGAACGTCTCACCCTCAAAAAGCTGAACAAACTGGAAATCGAAGTGACCGAATGTTTCCGCTATCTCCTCCACAAATCCGATCTCGTTCATCGGGTGGCGATCGCGACTCAAGACTTCAGTTTATCCTTATACGACCCCCAAGGGCAACCCGTGCCCAAACACCGCCTCTCCGCCGGGGAAAAACAACTGCTGGCGATCGCATTTTTGTGGGGGCTCGCGAGGGTGTCCGGACGCCAACTTCCGATCGCGATCGACACCCCCCTCGGACGCCTGGACTCCTCCCACCGCCACAACCTAATCGAACGCTATTTTCCCGCCGCCAGCCATCAGATGATCTTGCTATCGACGGACACCGAAATTGGCGAAGCGGAAGTGAAAACCCTGCGGGAACAGGACGCGATCGGCCGGGAATACCTGTTAAAATACGACCCCAAACAGCGGCAGACGGCGATCGCACCCGGTTACTTTTTTTGAGACTCGATCCCCCTAAATCCCCCTTAAAAAGGGGGACTTTGAATCCAATTCTCCCCCCTTACCAAGGGGGGCTGGGGGGGATCTATCCCACAATTGGAACGCTGCCGTCATCGGGCAGAAATAAACGCGGATCGACGGGGGTTCCGTCCGGCTTTCGGATCTCGAAATGCAGGTGGATCGAATAGCCGCCGCCGTCAATTTCCCGGCCCTCAGAACCAAATCCGGAACCGCCCCGGATGGCGATCAATTGACCTTGGGAAACCCTATCATGTAAGTTAACGCGAATCGATCGCAAATGCAAATACCGATGTTCCCAACCGTCCGATCGCCGGATGTGAATCGCCCGACCGTCCGCCCCGCCGGTATGATGTTTAACATACTCCACAACCCCCTCGCTGGCGGCGTAGCACTCATCGGGCGTATAACCGCCGATATCAACCCCCGCGTGGAGTCGTCCCCGGGCGTAGCCGAACTCCGTCCTGGACCCCATACTCGTCCCCCTCATCGGCCATTTCCAGGTCAATACGCCCGAAGAGGACGATAATTTGGGGCTGGGACTCCGGGCGATTTCGTCTCCCAAAATTTGGACGTGGGGGGCGAAGACGTACCAAATTTCCCGCCGGCCCGGACAGGGTGGGACGAAATAAATTTCGAGGTGTCCGTAACCCACCGATTTGTAAGTCGTAATTTTATACTCGCTTTCGGCATAGACGGGAATTTTATCCCGGGAACTCAACTGATGGGACTGGACGGGTTGTCCTTTTAAAACCGTGTTATATAGCGTTCTTAATTTCATTCCCATAGGTTCCTTTTTGTGTTATAAATTAATAGGATTTTGAAAAACTCGTTGTTGGGCTTTAGCCCCGGAAGCGCCCAAGGGCAACAACGAATTGTTTAGGAAATATCGAATAGTTCCTTTGAGGTCAGATATTGGGTCAGCGTGAACGCATCCACCCCCAATTCAGTGCGATCGCGGGCTGCCAGAATTCCGGCCCGGGCGTGCCACCAGACGGCGATCTGGGCCGTCAATTCGGGGGGAGAATCCCGCAATGCACCGATCGCCAACAAACCTCCCAACAGCCCCGTCAGCACGTCCCCGCTGCCGCCCCTCGCCAAAGCGGGGGTACTCTCCGGGTTCACGGCGACGGTTTCCGGGGTGGCGATGCAGACCCTCGCGCCCTTCAAAAGCACCACAGCGCCGCTCAGGCGGGCCGCTTCCTGGGTGACGGCGATGCGATTGCCCAAATCGCCCAAATCGGGAAACAGGCGCTTGAACTCGCCAGGATGGGGGGTGAGCAGGGTCGGAGCCCGGCGCCCGGACAGGGTGGAAATCGTCCCCAACTGCGCCAACTGGTTCAAACCGTCGGCGTCGAGCACCACCGGACGATCGCACCCCAAAATAGCCTCCAGGGGAGACGAACTCGCCGACGTCAGACCCGGGCCGCAGGCGATCGCATCGTAGCGACTCAGATCCAACTCCTCCGGAAGAGACGCGATCGCACCGTCCTCGGTTTCCGGACAGCCAATTATCAGCGCCTCCGGCAACTGGGCACTCAGCAGGGGCTTGATCGACTCCGGGACGGCGATGGAGAGCATCCCCACGCCGCTGCTCCGCGCCCCCAACCCGCACAGCACCGCAGCCCCCGTATAACGGCTAGATCCGGCTACTATCAATAAATGACCCTGCTTGTACTTGTGGGTGGCGGGGTGGCGGGGAATGGGCAGATGGGCGATCGCGAATCCCGGCGTGATGCGCCGACACTGGGGAGAAGACCCCAAAACGGCGTGAATGTCCGGCAGCGGGATATCAAAATCAACCAACTCCGCCGACCCGACCCACTCCAAAGCCGAATCCTGCAAAAACGCCCGCTTCCACAACCCCAGACAAAAGGTGCGGGTCGCCCGGATCGCCGTTCCCAGGACTTCCCCCGTGTCCGTGTGGATGCCGGAGGGAATGTCAATGCTGAAAACCGGGCGGTTCCAACTATTGACGGTTTCAATAACCTCCGCCAGTTCCCCCTCGATGGGGCGGGTTTGCCCGAATCCGAACATCCCGTCAACAATCAGATCGCAGTGTCCCAGAGAAGCGATCGCCTCCGCACTCTCGATCCCCAAACTGGCGACATATTGGGCGTGGGCATCGGTGAGATCCTTGCGCTTGGAAATTGGGGAAAACAGGACGACGCGATAACCCTGAAAAAATAGCTCCCGCGCCAATACCAGGGCATCTCCCCCGTTGTGTCCCGGACCCACTAAAATCCCCACAACGCGCACGGGGCGATCGCTCGGACTGGACAAAATTTCCACAATCCGGCGAGCGACGAGTCCGGCGGCCTTTTCCATCAGCGAGGCGGCCGGCATCCCCGCCTCGAAAATGCGGCTTTCGATCGCCTGCATCTGTTCGGCGGTGACGGCAAATTGTTGAATCTGTTCGGTCCGGTCGGGCGTGCCCAAAATCATCGTCAAATGGCTGCTAATCGTTATTTCCCAAAATATACTTGCGTTCCCCCGACGCCCGAATCCGTAAGATAATTTTCCCATTCTCGGGCGAGGGTGCGATCGGCAAAAGGACCCACCGCCACCAGGGGATCGACCACATCATCCCGGATCGTGATGCTATTTTGGGGGACACCCAGAGCGATCGCCGTTTCCGCGATCACCGGCAAATCGAAAGTCTGTCCGCGAATCAACACGAAATAGCTGTCCGTGTCGCCGAGTCCCAGATCGAAACCCGGGCGGGCGGGCAGGGGGGTGGGAAATCCCGGTTGCACCGGTTGCCCCGGTTCCAGGGCGAGGAAGATTTCCAGTTCGGCCCGGGAATGGATGATTTCCGCCGGAATCCCCCGCAAAAACAACTGTTCGGCCATCAATTCGGCGTTGAAGCGATTCACGAAACTGCCCGCCTGAATCACCCGCCGTCCCCCGATGTTGAAGATTTCGGCGTTGGGCGATACCCGCCGCACCTCCTGTAGCGAAGTCACCCCCGCACTGACGTAAACTTGATGGAGTCCGAGATCGGTGGTAGCTGGAATCCAACCCGGTCTGAGATTGCTTGGCACGGGTCGGGTTGTCCGGTTGGGGGATACCACCCACGGACTGGCTTCGACGGGATTATCGAAATCTTCGCTATTTCTCAAATCGGTAATTTTCGCCCGAATCCCTTGGAGTCTGAGATCTTCGACCAATTCTTCCGCGTCGCCGCGATCGAAATAGATCCCGGCATCGATCAGGACGCGATCGCCATATTCCTGAAAAACCGCCCCGGGCTGCACCTGCTGGACGATTTCCAACAGCATCGGACTGTCCCCATTCACATAAACCCCGTAGCGGGGTTGAGCCCGGACACCGGGAGCCGCCAACATCAGATATCCCCCCAGCAGCACCCCCGAAATCCGGGACATCCGCGCGATCGCTTTATTTTGATTGTTTGGAGCCGTCCAACTCATCTCGAGTCCCTCCACCACAGCTATAGAATTGCCCAAATTTTACGCGATCTTGGGGTGTGGGGGGCGGAGGAAGCGGAGGAAGCAACGGGTGGGACATCCGGACTGCTTGGGAATCAATTCCCGAGGGCGCAAACCTTGCGCCCCTACAAGCGAAAATCATATTCAGATGATTGGGGAGTTTGTACGGATCTGATATTAACTTGCCTCCTCCGCCCCCTCTGCCTCCTCCGCCTCCCCTGCCTCTTCCCCATCGAATGTGTCACCATCTAAGGAACGGATTTGCCCACTGCGCCGATCGCGGCGGAGAGGATTGTTAACAGCAAAGTATTGATAAAATTCAGATTCATGCACAGACGAGTTGTTCAGATTGCCCTGGCGATCGCTTTACCGATGATGATGGTTTGGGGACTGTGGCACGTCCCGGCCTGGGCGCTGACGGAGGAACAGAAAATTCTCAGCGAAAGTTGGCGCATCGTCAACCGCGCCTATTTGGACGAGACATTTAACGGTCAAAACTGGTGGTTCGTGCGGGAACAGGCGATCCGCAAACCCCTCAAAAGTCGGGAAGAAACCTACGAGGCGATCGAGGAGATGCTGGCCGGCCTCGACGACCCCTTCACGCGGTTGCTGAAGCCGGAACAATATCGCAGCCTGCAGGTGAGTACCTCCGGGGAACTGACGGGGGTGGGCCTGCAAATTGCCAAAGATCCCGACAACGGGGAATTGATGGTGGTGACTCCCCTGGACGGTTCCCCCGCCGACGCCGCCGGCATCCAACCCCGCGATCGCATCCTCAAAATCGACGGATTTCCGACCCCCGATCTCACCTTGGATGAGGCCGCGGCCCGCATGAGGGGGACGGTGGGAACCCCCGTGGTATTGACGGTGAAATCGGCGGAAAGCGACATCATCGAGGATTTGAAACTGTTGCGCGATCGCATCACCCTGAATCCGGTGTTCGCCCAACTGCAGACCTTCCCCGACCGCCCCCCCGTCGGCTACATCCGCCTCCGCCAGTTCAGCGCCAACGCCACCGCCGAAGTCGCCCACGCCATCGTCAGCCTGCAAAATGAAGGGGCGACGGCCTTCCTCCTCGATTTGCGGAACAATCCGGGGGGACTGCTGCAAGCCGGAGTGGAAATCGCCCGCCTCTGGATCGACGAGGGCGCGATCGTCTACACAGTGAACCGCCAGGGCATTTTGGGCGGCTTCGACGCCACGGGATCGGCCCTCACCGATGCCCCGCTGGTGGTTTTGGTCAACGGCGGCAGCGCCAGCGCCAGCGAAATTTTGGCCGGGGCCTTGCAGGACAACGGCAGGGCGTTACTCGTCGGCGAAAAGACCTTCGGGAAGGGGTTGATCCAATCCCTGTTCGACTTATCCGACGGCGCGGGGTTGGCTGTGACGGTGGCGAAGTACGAGACACCCAACCACACCGACATCAACAAACACGGGATCGTCCCCGATCGCGTGGTGTCCGCCGACCACTTGCTGCGATCGCAACTCGGCACCGATGCCGATCTCCAATACCAGGCGGCGATCGATGTCCTCCTGTCTCAGACCGTCCTCGCCGAAGCCGGATAAATGAGGGAGTCGGGAATCGGGAGTCGGGAGTCGGGGACAATCAATTGATAATTATCAATTGTCAATTATCAATTATCAATTATCAATTGTCCATTTCACTCCTCCACTTCCGCATAGTAAGACGGCGGCAATTCCAGCTCGTCCGCCGTCATCTGGCCGTCATCCAACCAAACAATTTGTCGCTGGCGGGGGTCGATGCGATTCCCGTTTTCTTGCATGATGCTTTGGGCCTGTTGGGGGTCGAAATAGCGGCTGAATTCTTCCTGCTGACGCTCGACTCGCGCCTGGGTTTGATCCACTTCCGCCTGAATTTCTCGCCATTTCTCATTCGCCGCCCGCTGGTGGGGCAGAATTTGGAGCAGGGCCGACACCGCACAAGCAGATAACACCAAATTTGTCAAGATTTTGGCGGTCGTTTCCAATGCGATCGCCCGATGATTTGGGCGAGGTCGCACTCGAACTTGAGAGCGACGACTCAAGCGACGGCGGGGATGCTGTGGTTTCTTGGGTGGAGGAGAAGGTTGAATCGCGTACATGATCGTCGTCTCGGTAGATTTTCAGCTTCAAATGAGGTTTTCCAAGGGCAACAAGGCGACATTCCGGCAGGGTCGATGCGTACCGGCGTTTTTTCGTTCAGGCTTAAAATACCTTAAACTGAACCTTTTAACCCGAAGCGCAATGGAAAATGCCCCGACAGTTAAACCCAGTCGATACAAACCAATCTACTGCACGATCGCCGCATTTGTGTGTATTCTTCAGGTTTTCTGTCGGAGCAAAGTCCGCCATTGAATTTTAATTCAAATTTTTGGGCCGCCTCCGGCGGAGACGGCCCATAGAATCGAAAGGATTCTATTTGTAAAGTTCGGTGGAAAGGCGGAACGCCAAAATGCCGGGGATCAACGCGATCGCCAGGGCCACGAACACTTGGGTATCGGTTAAAGACATGGTTGGGACACTCCTTCCATTGAAGTAGACATCGATTGTTCACTAATTTCAGCTATATCGGCCCGTTTGGGAAGTGTTTCGTAATAAGTTTAAACAATGTTGCGGTTTCTTAGGACCTGGGGGACAGGTGTCGGAGGGCGATCTCGGGGGATCGCGCCAAATTTCTCTCCGGCTCCCCTCACCGATCCCCGGCCAGTTACGTTAAGATAACTGAAGCAGATTTTAAGGCTTCTCACCGCCAAACCCCAGGGAGGGCCTTGAGTCTGGGTGGCGCTCTCATAATTCTCCCCTTCGTCATCACATTGGCGATCGCGGCTTGCCGTCCGACTCTCCGGGGGAAAATTGGCGGGTATCCAATTCCAGACTGACATCAATCGGGGTAGTAGACCGTTCATGCTAGAGCAAGTGTTTGATTTTTCTCAAGGACTCGGATTCGATACCGTTTTGCTGCTGGTCGTTTTGGTGGCGTTAGAGGCCGTTTTGTCGGCGGACAATGCGATCGCTTTGGCTTCCATTTCTAAAACTCTGGACGACGGCAAACTCCAGCGCCAAGCTTTAAATATCGGTTTGGCGATCGCCTTCGTGTTTCGGATCGGCCTGATTTTGACCGCCACCTGGGTGATTCAATTTTGGCAGTTCGAGCTACTCGGGGCGCTGTATTTATTGTGGTTGGTTTTCCAATATTTTACCACCTCGGAAGACGGGGAAGATGAGGGATTCCTCCACCACCACAACACCTCCCTCTGGCAAGTGATCCCGGCGATCGCCATGACGGATCTCGCCTTTTCATTGGATAGCGTCACCGCCGCGATCGGCGTCTCCGAAAAAACCTGGCTGGTCGTCACCGGTGCCACGCTGGGCATCATCACCCTGCGCCTGATGGCGGGACTGTTCATCCGCTGGTTGAAAGAATTCACCCACCTGGAAACCGCCGGATATATCACCGTCGGATTGGTCGGTTTGAAACTCTTGCTGCGCGTCATCGACCACAGTTTAGTCCCCCCCGAATGGATGCTGGTGGTGGCGATCGTGGTTTTATTTACCTGGGGATTTTCCGAGCGAACCCCCATTCCGGAAACCGAAAACGTCAACCTTTCCAACGCCATCCAACCCCACCCCGCAGAATCCCAGCGGGAAATGGAAGAAGCGAGAAAATAGCCGAATTCGGGGTTTGAGATCGTCGCATTAAAATGGGCGATCGCCCCCGGTTGCGCGGGACGGGAAATCCGGGTAAAATAACCTCAGAATTTCCCGCCCCCCGTGAAAACCGACAGTCTCTTCTACCGCATTTTCCAACAGTACCCCGGCAGCTTCTTTGAACTGCTGAACCGTCCGCCGGAAGAAAGCGATCGCTACCAATTCACCTCCGTCGAAGTCAAACAACTCGCCTTCCGCCTCGACGGACTGTTTCTCCCGAGGGCCGGAGATCGCGACCAGCCCTTCTACCTCGCCGAAGTCCAATTTCAACCCGACGACGACCTCTACTATCGCATCTTCGCCGAACTATTCCTCTACCTGCGACAGTACCGACCCCCCAACCCCTGGCGAGTCGTCGTCATCTACCCCAACCGCGGCATCGAACGGAAACAGTCCCGCCAATTCCGGGAACTCCTCAACTCGGGCCGGGTGACTCGCATTTACCTCGACGAGTTGGAAGGTGAAAGCGGCTTGGGAGTCGGTATCATTAAATTGGTGGTCGAATCGGAATCTGCCGCCATAGAATCCGCCAGACGCCTGATCGAACGGGCCGAACAAGCCCTCCCCCCAGAATCAATCCGACGCGATATCATTGACATCATCGAAACCATCGTCGTTTACAAACTCCCCCAACTCAGTCGCGAGGAGATTGCCGAAATGTTAGGACTCACCGATTTAAAACAAACCCGATTCTATCAAGAAGCCTTTGCCGACGGTCGTCAGGAAGGTCGCCAAGAAGGTCGCCAAGAAGGTCGTCAAGAAGAAAGAATAAATTTTGCCCGACGTTTGGCAAATTTGGGAAATAGCCCGGAAGCGATCGCACAACTTTTGGGCTTACCATTGGAAGAGATTCAACAAATTTTGCAACCTTCCGATGAGGAGCGATCGTGAATAGCCGGTGCAAATGATATTTCTCCTCTCCTACTCCCTACTCCCTCCAAACACACTTCCCAATGATCTCGAAATATTTGAGCGATTAGCTGGGGAATGGATTCCCCAGCGGTCTTTTTAATCTCTTAAAAACTGGAAATTATTCCACCAGCCAAGACTTGAGACTCGCTTCCCAACTCACCAATTCTTCATCGGTAAACCAGAGGGCGATCTCTTTTTGGGCCGTTTCCGGAGCGTCGGAACCGTGAATCAAGTTGCGGCCAACGCTGACTCCGAAATCTCCCCGAATCGTCCCCGGTTCGGCGGTGAGGGGGTTGGTGGCGCCGATGAGTTTCCGAGCCGAAGCAATCACCCCTTCGCCTTCCCAAACCATCGCCACCAGGGGGCTGGAGATGATGAAATCCACCAGACCGTTGAAAAATGGGCGTTCTTTGTGAACGTCGTAGTGCGCTTCGGCGAGCTCGCGGGTGACTTGTACGAGTTTGAGCCCGACGAGGGTAAAGCCTTTCGCTTCAAAGCGTTTGATGATTTCGCCGACGAGTCCCCGTTGGACGCCATCCGGCTTGATGGCGATAAATGTCCGTTCCAAACCTATCTCCTGTGCGTTCGCAAACGTCTACAAGAATCAGATTAACCTATTTTGAGACAATCCCTACAGACCATTTCCCGAATTATTCCCGAATCACATAACCCACACTTCTGACTGTTTGAATCAGGCGCGACTCATTTTCGGCTTCCAACTTCAGGCGCAGATAACGGACATAAACTTCGATAATATTAGAATCCCCCATAAAATCGTAACCCCACACCTTCTCCAAAATCTGGTCGCGGGTGAGGACTTGCCGGGGGTGGCGCATCAAATATTCGAGCAAGTCGAATTCTTTCGCCGTCAATTCGATCGCCCGATTTCCCCGAAACACTTCCCGGGTGGAACGGTTGAGGCTCAAATCGTCGAATTTCAAAACATCCGGGTCGGGTTCTTGGGTGCGCCGGATATTCGCCCGCACCCGCGCCAAAAATTCCTCCAAACTGAAGGGTTTGATAATATAATCGTCGGCCCCCGCATCCAATCCCGAAACGCGATCGCTCACCTCATCTTTTGCCGTCAATAAAATGATCGGAATCCGGTTATAACTATCCCGCAGACGGCGACAAATTTCGATGCCGGAAAGGCGGGGAAGCATCCAGTCGAGAATGACCAAATCCGGATGGCTCTCCCGAATTGCCATCATTCCCGCCATTCCATCTTGTTCGACATTGACATCATATCCTTCGTAGCTCAATTCTTGTTTGAGAAATTGAGCCAGAGTCGCGTCGTCTTCTACGATTAAAATTTTGGAAGCCATCATTTTGGGAGGCAAAAGTCAAAAGGCAAGAAGTCAACAGGAAAAGCGATTTCGGACGTTTAATTGGAGTTCTGAATTGTCGGGACTCCGATTCGCGATCGCCGGCAAGAAAGCGCGAAGCGCCAAAAATGAGGTCAACTCGCGCAATTTACAATTCTATTCTACGATCGCCCCCCCAGTCTACTGTCGCCGGATAGACTCCGTTTCCCCAGTCGTCGCCGGAGTTTCCATAAAGGCGGGATAGACGAAGGCGAAAGCATGGGAACTGGGAATGGTCGTCCCGCCGGCATCTTGGACGATGACGGTTTGAAGTTGTTCATCCCAAATGGCGGTAACTTCTTCGCCGCCGAAGCGAACCGTCCGTTCGCCGAGTTTCTGAATTTCCGAATGGACAAATTGGACGCTTTCACCTGAAAATTGGTTGTGGGGGGTGTCGCCGTCGTTTTTCCAAATATAGCTGATGGCAGCTTTGGGGTGGAGGTCGAGCTGGTCTTGGTGGCGGACGGGGAAAATCAGATTGCGATCGCGCGAATAGCTCCCGTAGGGATAGCGCTGATAGTCACGATTGTAACCCGTTTCGGCCGAGAGGATGCGGCTGTCAGGATATTTTTCCAGCCAAGCTCCCAAGGTGGTTTTGACGGCCCGAATGCGGTCGAGGGAGCGGTTGACGTTGGCTCCGACAATTCCCAATCCCCACGGTTGCGCGTACAGGGTATCATCGGCGCGATCGTACATCACCAGACAGCTTTGATAGAGTTTACCAGAAACGCCGAAGGTGGTGTCGCCGCGATCGAATGCGACAATTGTATCACATAAGGGGCAGTAAGAAATGGCGACGTTGACTCCCCCGATGCGATCGTTGACGATTTCATGCCAGTTTAAAATCCCCACCGGATAGGCCTTGGCTTCCCCGTTGACGACCACTCCGATTGTCGCTTGTTCCGGGTCGAAAGGCGTGGTGGCGGCGGTGTCAAATTTGGGGTTGTCGATGCTGGGAATTCCGTCTTTGGGAGGGCCGCCGTTGAGGAGTTCGTCCAGGTCAATGCGACTGTTATTTTGAATATCGATATTTTGCGATCGGATGTCGGCGAGTTCCCGCGTTTGGTCGCCGAAATGTTGGGTGAGGTGAAAATGATTCAGTTTTAAATTATCCCACCCTCCGGCTTTTAAAATGGCGATCGCGATCGACAATCCAATTAAAGTCAGGGTTCCCAGGATTGAGTTGATCGGGGTTTTCATCGGTCATGGCTCCGATTTTAGGTTGCGATCGATCTGTATCCTTCGGATATGAATGGAAGCTGAGAACTGACTGAAATTAACCCCAGATAACTTTTGAGAGTTGGGTGGGGGAAAGGAAACCCAGTTTCTCCGATGGGAAATGAGGTAAAATGGGGATGCTATCCCGAGACTTGTGCGCCATGCCAACCACCGAAACCGAAATACTTGCCATCCTTCGCAACCTACCCCAACCAGCCCTCGAAGAAGCAAAAATCTTCTTAGACTTTTTGGCTTGGCGGTATCAAAACCACTCGCCCAAAGGAGCAAACTTGATCGCCAGTCTGCGGGGAAAAGCTACGGGGGATATGAGCACTGATGATATCCTCAATTTAACGCGGGGCGAAGAATGACCAATTTTCTGGTGGATAGCAATGTGATTCTGGATGTGTTGACGGAAGATCCCCATTGGTTTGACTGGTCGGCGACGCAACTGGCCGATTGTGCTGAAACCGGAACATTGCATATCAACCCAATTATTTATGCAGAAGTATCCATCGGTTTTCAAGATGTAACGGAAGTCGAATCTGTATTATCTTCTGGCTTTTTTCAGAGGGACGCATTACCTTATGAGGCGGCATTTTTGGCGGGTCAAGCATTTTTAAAATATCGTCGAAGGGGTGGAGTGAGGCGATCGCCTTTACCGGATTTCTATATTGGCGCTCATGCGATCGTCTGTGGTTACACCCTGCTGAGTCGTGATGCCACCCGTTACCAAACCTATTTCCCTGAACTGATCCTGATCAGTCCCTAAGTTAATCGGTATGGATTCTTCCCCCCACCCAGATGCCTAGAAACCGGGTTTCTACCCGCATCTCTCATCCCCACCGAAATCTCCCCTAGAAACCCGGTTTCTTCTCCCCATGAAAAAGCGGACTAGAAATTCCCCAATCATCTGTTTGAACTGAGAAAACGCCAACTGTCGCTAGTGCAGCAAATCCAAAGCCACGGCGCGGGTGTAGGCCGCGATCGCCCGTTCTCCCTGAATTTCAGAGGGTTCAGACAACCGCCCAACCCTATACGACGATATCGAATAAAAACGCGATCGTGAGGCTGATTTGACGCTTAAAAAACGTATCGCGGCTTCAGCCCCAACTACAAACGAATGACTATTTTTTTCTCAATCGAATCCGTTTTCTCTGTCGCTCCAAATTTTTGACGAGTTGCTGCAATTGCTCCAAATTCACAGGTTTCTGTCCGTACCGCCAACGGACGTAAGATTGACAAACCTCTTCGATCACTTCCGCCTCGTCAATCGAACAGTGGGGGGCGATCGCATTGGCGTATTCTTCCGGCGTCTGGGCGGGATGTTTGGGATAGCCGCGATCGCCCAACAATCGCAACAATTTCTGATACAATCGTTCCGGCGGCGGCAACTTCGCCAACCGACGGCGATCGCGCCAATTGTGCCATCCGTCCCACAGCAGCCACCCCAACAATCCCGCCACCGAAAGGGCGATCGCGGCCGTAAAAATGCCGATCCAACCCCTCGAAAATGACCGCAAAAACCAGCGGATGATCCCCGCCAAAAATCCCAATATCGCCCCGAATACCGTCTGTAAAATATTCGTCACCGGAGAGGGCAGCCACCCCGCCACCCAGTTCCAAAACGACCGCAGGGCACTGAAGGTTTGATTCTCTTCGATGGAAGGGGGAATCAAATCCATACCGGGGATGGGATTAAACGCGAACCAGCCGTATTCGGGGAAGTACACTTCCGTCAGGGCGTAGGCGTCCGTATTGCGGATGACGTACAATCCCGTAAACGGGTTAAAATCACCCGGTCCGAACCCCGCCGACAGCCGCGCCGGAATGCCGATGGAACGCAACATGATCGTCAAGACGGTGGAAAAGTGGTCGGGGTAGCCGCCGGTTATCGTTTGACCCTCCGGGCTATTTTCATATCCGAATAAAAAGGCCGATACTAGGTCTTCATCTTCGTTCAAAAAGGGCGGTTCTTCTTGCAATTTGTAATTGGGGTTTTGTTTGAGATATTGTGCCAAATAAAGCGCTTTTTCGTAGGGAGAATCGAGGGGTTTCTTGTCCTGGGCGACCTGCTGTCGGCTGGCGAGAATTTCCTCCGTTTTTTGGCGGACTTTTTCGCGAATCTGTTCGGGGACTTGCAGGTAGTATTTGCGAATTGTGTCTGGATAGTCGGTTCCGGCTTCCCCCAATTGGGTGCGGTTCCGGTAGGGAACTGTGGAAATGACGGTGTAGGTGAGGCCCTCCCGCAAGACCAGGGGCGATCGCAATGTTCCCTCCGGATCGATCGCGATTTCTTCAGTGGGGAAATACAGTTCCGTGGGCTGTCGCAGGGAGGGAAGCAGGTTGGGAAGTTGGGAAATCACCGTGTAACTTTGGATGATTTCCTCGGTCTTGGCTTTTGTCGGTTTCGGAAATAACTCGAAGCGATAGGACCACCAGGGCCGCTTTCGAGTCAAGGTTTGGTCGTTGCGGGAAATTTCCCAACCCTGACCCGTGTATTCGTCAAAGGCGACGACCTGGAAAAATCCCCGCGCCTGCGATCGCACCCTCAACACCACTTCCGGCTTCAAATTCCCCCGCAAATTTTGATTGATGGTGGTATTGAAACCATAATATTGGATCTCGTCCAACGTTCCCGCCCCGGACTCGCGATTTTGTCCGCCCTCGCCCCCTTCTCCGTCGCCCTCGCCGTCGGAGACGTAGCCCGGATTTAAAATTTGTCGGCCGTCGAATTCCCCCGGCGGCATATCGATGGGGGCGCTGACCGGGAAACTGCGGAGTTGGTAGCCCGGAAATCTGGGCAGGAGGGCGAAAATGACGAGTCCGAGGGCGACGATCGCCAAAAAGCTGACGGTTAAAAACTTGAAATTTAAATTAGAAAATCGTCGAATTTTGGGGTCGCGATCGCCGGATTTTGAGGGGAATTCCGACAGTCCGAGTCGGGAACGATAATCGAGGATCAAGGTCGGGAGTGCGATCGCCAAAAACGCCAAAATCACCGGCCCGAACGTGAGGGTTTGGCTGAGGGTTCCCGCCACGCCCAATAAAATCAGTCCGATCACCATCGAATAGCCGAGATCCTTGCGTCGAGGGAGGTCAAAACTGTGCAGGACTTGCAGGTGGATCAAAAGCTGGGCCAAAACGACCCGCGTATCGTTGAGTTCGCCCACCAGGCGATTGAAAAATGCGGCCAGGGCGACCAACATTCCGATCGCGATACAAAATTTGACCGGCACATTACGATGGCGGCGGCGAAACCAACTCCAAGTCGCACCCACCACGCTCACGGGTATCGCCCAGAGATTTAACGCCTCTTCGACGGCGACATCCGTGGCGATAATCCCCACGATGACCAACAGTTGCACCGTCACCCGCAACGCGATCGAGTCTTCGGGTTCGGGTGGGGGGGTCGCTTCGATCCGCCGCCACAATTGGCCAAAAAATGGGAGTTCCGCCGTCATGGGTGTCTGGAAGTTCGTCGAGTGGAGCTAGAAAATACTCTAACCCATCTGACGGAAAGCAGCTACACCCCGGGGCGCTTCACATTCAAGCGTGGGGCAAAATCGCGAAGCAGAGGGGATTCTGTTCGGAGTCGTGGAACAGCACGTTGAGACGGTACAGTTTGTTGGGTTGGGGATCGACCAATTCCATTTTCAAATATCCCGCGTCCGTCCGTCGGGCCGTGGTTTCATTATCCTGTCCCTTGAACTGTAGGCATCCGCCCGCCGGCAATTGTGCCAAAATCCGCAGGCAATTGCCGTAATCCTGGCTCAAATATTCCACTTCCAGACTCAACACCCCCAAACTCGTCCGCCAGTTTTGCTTGACGGGGGCGCGATCGCAAAAACAAGTCAGCGTCAGGGTGTCGATAATTTCCCGGGCCGCCAGCAGCAGCAACACCATTTTTTGCTTGTCGCTGGCCTGGGAGTAATCCGGAAGTTGCAATTTGTTCAAGTCCGGGTCGCGCACGTCTCCCAACATGATGCGACCCGCCCATTCGTTGAGGGCGTGGGAATCTTCTTCCGGAAAAAAAGAACGAACCGCCCGCACCAATTTTGCACCGTCTGGCAAGGTGGAGTGCAAGGCTTTTTGACAGGGGGCGAGCAGTTGGGCGAAAGTGGTTTCGGGCAGGAACGTGGACCATTTGAAATGTTCCCGCTGGGCAATCCACCAACTCGGGTTGGGAACTTCCGCAGCATTGAGAACGTCAGGATAGGTAGCGTCCGTCGCCCATTGCGTTTCCCAAGGAAACAACGGCGGTCTGTGTTGGATCTCAAGTTTCAACCTGTCTTTTAACAGGCTTTCAAATCTGTCTTTCACGGTTGGTATCTCTCCCAGTGTGAGTGGTTGACCTTCGGGGTAGAAAACGTCAATCTCTTCAGAGTCGAGCGGGTCGAGTTCTTCCCACCCGATCTCTTCAACCCTGGAATTTTCTGGCGCTCGACGGGCCGGGTCGGTCGTTTCCCCGGCCGGGTCGGACCCCTGGTCGATGGACTGTGGGATCAGCCCATCGAAAAAGTGACACTCGAAGGCTTGACGATCTGGATTTGTTTCGTTATTCATCGCTAGATGCACCGGCTCCGGATACTGAACGATTTCTAATATCCCAGGCTAACTCCAACACTTTAAACCACCGTTTCTGAACTTGAGTCACCTTGCAACCCAACTTCTGGGCGATCGCACCATCGGACAACCCTTGTTGCTTCAACCTTAGCAAATGTTGTTGCCCTTCACCGAGTTGCGTTTGGAAATTCTCCCACTGTTCGGGGAGCAGGCCCAAGTTGCGATCGAGATCCGCTTCCAACCACTGATGCACCAGTTCCCAGCGGTGGCCGAGGGCGAATCGCAGCAGGTGATATTTGAACCGCTGCTGCAGGTAATCCCGCTGGCGGGGAGTCAACCCCAAAATCGCCTCGATCTCCCGAGTGGGCAGATCTTGGAGTCGCAAAGTGAAATAGTTGGCACAGTCTTGTTGATTGTGTTCTTCGAGATACTGCATCAACTCTTCCACGACGGTTTGTCGCAGGGAGTCGAGTTCGGGTTCGTTCGACTCAGCCACCATCGCAGCTCGCACTTGCTGCAACGAGGAGTCGTCCCAAGTTTGGTCGGAATCCGACGAAACCCCCTCGGCCGCTTTATCGAGATCGACCAAGGATTCTCGGGGCTGCTGCTGAGAAAAGGTCTGCGATCGCAGAACGATCAACTGTTGGCTGCGGCCCCGGGCGAGGGGAATGCGACGTTTTCCGTACCGTTCCGAAAAGGCCAGGTATTCCGCCAATTCGAGCAACGTCTGGGGACGGTAGTCCGATGGCATTTGGGCTTCTTTGCGGAAGGCGTTCAGGGTTTCGACGTAAAACCCTTGTAAAAAGTCCCGGATCAGTTCCAACCTCGCATGATAGCTGGATTGAACTTGGGGAGGTGTGATATATCGATAAACGATAGCACTCAACGTGCTGTGGAGTTCCAACGGCGCCTGCTTCGACCCCAGTTTGTAGTAGCGGAGACATTGTTGCAGGCGATGTTGTGCCAACGTCATCGCCCACGTCTCCACTTCCCCCGAGGCCTGGATGCGCTTGCTCTCCGTACAGATGCGAATCGCTTCGTCTGTCAGACGCCAAGCGACATCCCGGCAGTTCTGCTCAGATGCCTTGGTGGCTTGTTTGAGCTCACCGGACAGCCGTTGAAAAATTGGATGGCTCTGGCAGATTTCCCCCATGATGATAATTTACTAACAATGACCCTAACCCATTCTTTCCAGGACGGGCCTCGAATGTCCGGAGAGTTTGGGGAATCCCAAAGATCGGGTGTGGGGTGTAGGGTGTAGGGTGTAGGGTGTAGGGTGTAGGGTGTAGGGTATAGGGTATAGGGTGTAGGGTGTGCGGGCGTGGGGAAAATTCATTCCCTTTCGACAGTGGCAATGTCCCAACCGTTCTGTCTGTTGCCGTACAACTAAGAATTGCAATTATATTTCCAATTTGAACGATGGATTTAGACCGACAAATTCAAACTTTAATTGACAACGCCCCCCAGGATGGCAGCACCCCCGGGGCGATCGCGGCGATCGCCCCGGGCCTGAAACTTTTGGCGCAGGAGTTGACCCATCCGGAGTATTTCATTCTGCAAACCCTCGATGGCGATTGGGTGATGACGACCCTGGGGAATGTGGACGACCCCGACCTGGAAAAGCGGGTCATCTACGCCTTTTGTGCCCGGTCTGACGCCTCCCTGAAATCTACCGCCCCCCTCTCGGCCGGTATCGTGGCGACGCCCGTCCCCGTCACCCACATTTTATTTCAGGCGATCGCCATCCCGTCCTTCGAGAGTTTCATCTTCTTCGACCGACCCGGCCATCTGGAAGCGGGCACCGAACTCAAGCGCCGGGACGTGCAGGAGACCATCCAAGTTTACCTGCGACACTACCAATCCCGCCGCCAACCCAAAACCCGGCCCGTCCCCCCAGACATCGCCTGAAGGTCTGCGGAGAATCCCTCGGGGCGCGCGGGCAGGACCGAGCCCTCAGTACAGCCGACTCACCACGTAGTCCGACAGGTCGATCAGGGCTTGGCGGGACTCGGAGGGGGGCAGGTGGCTGATGTGTTCCACCGCCTGCTGGGCGTGATGCAGGGCCAGTTCCCGGGATTTCTGAATTCCGGAACTCTCGTGAATCAACGCGATCGCCTGCTCGAAGTCGCCATCCTGGGCGAATTCCCGCTCGATCAGGGTTTCCAAAAACGGCCGCTCTTTCAGGGCGAACAACGTCGGCGCCGTCAGGTTTCCACTTTTGAGGTCGGAACCGGCGGGTTTCCCCAGGATTTCGGTGGAACCCGTAAAGTCCAAAATGTCGTCCACGATTTGAAACGCCAACCCCAGGTTGCGGCCGTAGCGGTACAGGTGTTCGGCCAGCTCGTCGGACACCCCACTGAGCAACCCCGCCGATTTGGAACTGTTGGCGATCAGGGATGCGGTTTTGTAGTAACTTTTTTCCAGGTAGGCTTCGATGGACAGGCCGGCGTCGAAGCGGTTGAGCCCCTGCTGAATTTCTCCCTCCGCCAGATCCATGATCACCTGAGACAGGAGTTTGACGACCGTCAGGTTGTCGAGGTTCGCCAAATACCAGGAAGATTGGGCGAACAGGAAGTCCCCGGCGAGGACGGCGACCCGGTTGTTGAAGAGGCTGTGTACCGTCGGCACGCCCCGGCGGACTTCCGACTCGTCCACCACGTCATCGTGCACCAGGCTGGCCGTGTGGATCATTTCCGTGATTTCCGCCAGACGGCGGTGCTTGGGGATGATCTCCTGGTTCGGCATCGTCGCCCGGGAAATCAGCAGCACGATCGCCGGCCGCACCCGTTTCCCCTGCACGCTGAATAGGTGTTCCGCTGCCGCGTACAGGATCGGATGTCGGGCGCCGACGAGTTGTTTGAGGTTGTCCGTTAACAGTTGCAGGTCCGCTTCGACGGGAGAAAACAAGAGTGTGCGAGAGGTCATGGGTTTGCCAACTCAGGCTGGGTGATTAACAAAATTTTACATATTATAGTTGTATTTTAAGCTAAGGCTCCAACCGGAGAAAAGTTCGACCCCGGTGCCGGAGTCGCGGGGCGGGCCGGCGGATGCCGGAACGGCGGGCACGGGGCGCGATCGCGGTGATACCGACAGGTGGGGAGATCCGTCCGTGGGGGCGAGAGTCCGGACGGCATCCCCCCGGGTCCGTCAACCCCGGTTCCGGAGGCTCCCGCACAATCCATCCAAATGTTAAATTTTTTTCACTTCATTCGCTACAAATTGTGAAATTTGTGCTACTTTAATGAGTAAGAGTTTAAATAATTCTACACATCAAGGGCAACAGTGGTGTGACGGTCAAGTTTTGACTGTCCGTCGTTGCACGGGTTATCCACGGGCAAGGGGATAGCCAAAAGCACTTTTAGTGAAGTTCCCAAGTGGGCACCGGTCGGTGTCCAAGGTGGGTCAGTTGGTTGAAGACTGATGGGTTCGGGACGGGGCTGCCGCGGGCGGTCTCGGATCTTGCCATAGCAGTTTTTCGACCCCAAATCAGTCTGTGGGAAAGCGGTCAGGAGTTGCAAATCTCCACCGAAATTCTCGCCGGAAATCGGAATGCGATCGCGGTCGAACCCTGCCTCTCCCCAGTTGCCCCCCACCCCTGTAGCAACTGTTAAACTCCCATCTGTGCTCCTCTGTTCGCATATTTGCTGCACCTATGACTTATCACGAACTGCCATTAATGATTCCCCTGCTGGCTGGCGGGTATGTGTTTACGGTTTATTTACTGTTGATGTTGGCGAAACGCACCGCAACGCGGCTGTCCCGGTTTCGTTCTTGATTGATTGTTGCCATCGCACCCGGCGATCGCCCCGCCGGGGAAAATGCCGCTCCAGATTGGAGGGGCATTTTTATTTTTAGACCGCTCTTGGGGGGTGCGATCGCGTCGCCGGGGGAGGGTATGGAAGACGGATTTAAATGTTTGATTTGAAGGTGATTTTGATTCGGACAGGGCGGTGCGATCAGTAAAATTGCTTAAAAATTTTGAGAATGGGGTTGGGGGGGGGACGACCGCCGGTTCGGACGATCAGCGGGAACCGGAGATTCCGGCATCGCTCCGTCCAAAGGTTCCCACTGGTAAACAAACGGCAAGCTGGCGAGGGAGCAGGATTTCCAATGACTGCGGACCGGGGCGCGGAACAACTGACAAATACCGCCCCGCCGCCCCTCCGATTTGTAGTTGCGGCAGTGGCGACAGGTAGATGGCGCGAGAGTTTTGGTCTTCATGAGAAAAATCTCCGCAGGAACGGTAGTTCGATTTTCAATCAAAATTCCCAAATCACCTGTTATCTAAACTACATTTGTGCGATCATTCTCCATCGAATTCCGCGATCGCCCCATTTCGGTTTTTCGCGGGCGGATCTGTGATAGGATAGTTAATTTGCAAAAAATTCGCTCCGTTTGCCGGGAGGACGGGCTATTTCGATCCTGCAATTTGGAGCTGGCAGCAGACCGGTCTATTTCATAAACTTTGGAGGGATGCGGGTATTTTCCCGGTATTTGGGAGGCTTTTACGGGTGGCGGCGAAGCCATTTCGGCGGAGTATGGAACTCCTGGAAGAGACCCGATTCAGACTCTTGATTGATGGACGAATCTCAAATTATCGATATGTTGAAGGGGAGTTTACAAAAATTTAAGTCGAGGATTTGACATGAGACGCTTTCAATTCATCGTGATTCCCGCCGGGGTTCTATCGCTGTTATTCGGGATGATGTTCCGAGTCGGAATTGCCCCCGCCCGGGCTCAAATCATGCCCGACGGCATTTTCGACGAGGAACAGTATGGCAGGCCCTTTTTGCAGCGGGGAGTTCAAGGTGCCACCGTTCAAGACCTGCAAATCTTTCGCACCCCACCCCGATTTTGCCGGCGTGGGGGCCGGCAGATGGGAGGGGATATTTTTTCTGTCGATGTCCTCTATTTCTTCCCAAAGGGGGATGCGATCGCCGCCCCCGCCATTGACAAAATCGATCCGATTTTCAAAATGCAATCATTCCCTTAACATTGTGTAATAATGTCACAGCTCGGGTCCGGACGCTGTTCATGTCAAATTGGTTGCGTATGAAGGGAAAAATCAAGCGCTTTTATCGGGTCATTCAATGGTTTGCGATCGGGGTGATCGCAGCGGGAATTGTGGCGGGTTGGGCGGTTCCCGCGATCGCCCAAATCGGGCCCCTTCCCCAACTCGACGATTTCAACCGAGTCACCCAGACTCGCATCAAAGCAAAACCCTGCGGCAACTTATTTTGTGCCACAGTCACCCTCGACAATCGCGACTTATTCGAGATCGCCGCATCCCCCACAATCGAAGCCGACCAATCCCAGAGTTTCGCCGTCAAACGGCGGGTCGAATATATCGAGACCATTTTGATGTCCATCGTCGCTTCGGTTGACGACCCGGAAACCCTACAAATTCAAGTGGGAACCCGCAACAACGAAACCGTTGTTTACGCCCCCGAACAACCCCAACTCCAAGATCAAGTCATCGTCACCGTCACCCAGTTCGACTCCCTCTACCACGGAAAACCGAAAAAAGCCCTCGCCAAAGAGTGGCGAGATATTATCCGAGAACAATTGCGGCGATCGATCGCCGAACGTCAGACGTTTCAGGAATATTTCTGGAATCGAAAACTTCCGTTCACCCTGCTATTTTTAATGTTGATGGCGGGCAGTAGCTGGCTGCTGCTGCGGGCTCAAAAACTGATCCGCCGGGAAGCGGAACTCGTCCAATCCCGCCTGTTTTCCGACTCCGACACCGCCGAACCTCCGGCCGAACCGCCGCCGGAATCGAGTTCGGAATGGGGCTTTTCTCACCTGTGGAACCGACTGCCCCGCATCCTGCCGGCCCAACAGAAACAAATCGTCCAATTTTTGCGACAGGTCGCCCAGTGGGGGCAAATTTTTATCTGGCTGGGCGGATTCGCCTATTTGCTGTATTATTACCCCGAAACCCGGGCGATCGGCGTCGCCCTCGGGGAAGTCCCCCTCGCCCTTTTGGTCTACTATCTGATCGTCGTGGCCGCCATCAAAATCAGCCACTTCGCGATCGAATATTACCTGCAGGATTGGGTCGAACAGTCAACTTTAAAGTATCCAAATTCCCGGCAACGTTTTCTGTCCCGGCAGACCACCTACACGGATGCTCTGAAAGGACTCGCATCCTTCATCAGCTACTTGATCGGGTTTATCCTCACCCTCAACACCCTGCTCAGTTCCATTTTCAACACCCCCCTTACCGAAATTTTAACCGGCGTCGGTGTCATCGGTTTTGCCCTGACCTACGTCTTCCAAAGTGCCATCAAAGATGTCTTGAGTGGCTGTCTGATTTTGTGGAGCGATCAGTACGCCGTCGGGGACGTGATCGGCGTCGCCGACAAAGTCGGTTTGGTCGAATATATTAACCTCTACATCACCCAAATTCGCAGCCCCGACGGGAATTTGATCACCATTCCCAACGGCAGCATTTCCGTCGTCGAAAATTTGACCAAAAACTGGTCGCGGGTCAACTTCACTATCGAAGTCGCCTACGATTCGGACATCCGAAAAGCCATGCAGATCATCAAGGATGTGGGCGAAAAAATGTTTCGGGAACCCCCGTGGCACCATCTCATTTTGGAATCCCCCCAAGTGTTGGGAGTCGATGCGGTGAGTCACGCCGGAATGCTGGTGCGGGTTTGGATCACGACAAAACCCCTCAAACAGTGGGAAGTCGGCCGGGAATTTCGCTGTCGGGTGAAGGAAGCCTTCGATCGCGAGGGGATTCGGATCGGGATTCCCCAGCAGACGATCTGGCACCAAAGTTACCACCACTTGCTCGACGGCAACGGCCACAAAGGCGAGGAATTCTCCGCGTCGCATTAAGATAATTTGCACATCCGGGACACAAATCGAGAGATTCGTTTACCCTCTATCAAGAGAAGACGATCGCACAAAGGTATCACCCCCATGCAACTGGCTCCCAAAACCCCGTCCAATCCGGAGTTGACCCCGCCTCCCCCCCCCACCCAAACCCTGATTTTGGATGTCGGGGGGATGAAATGTGCCGGTTGCGTGATGGCTGTCGAACGCCAACTCAACCAGCAGGAGGGGGTGATCGCCTCCCGGGTGAATCTAGCCACGGAGGTGGCGACGGTGGAATGTCACGCCGGGAGGGTGAACGCCGGAACCCTGGCGAATCTTTTGACGGAAACGGGATTTCCCAGCCAACCGCGATCGCAGAAAATGGGCGATCGCCAAGAATCCCTCAATCAACGCCACCAAAAGGAAATGACGGACCAGATCGGGCGCCTGGCGGGGTGCGGCGTGCTGATCCTCCTGTCCGGCATCGGCCACTTTCACCAGATGGGGTGGGGACACCTTCCCGTCCTCAGCAATATCTGGTTCCACTGGGGACTCGCGACCCTGGCCCTGCTGTTCCCGGGGCGATCGCTGATTTTCGACGGGGTGCGATCGCTACTGCGAAATGCCCCCAACATGAATACCCTGGTGGGACTCGGGACCCTCAGCGCCTACACTGCCAGTTGCGTGGCCCTGCTGTTCCCCCGCCTCGGGTGGCAGTGCTTTTTTGACGAACCCGTGATGCTGCTGGGATTTATCCTGCTGGGAAAAACCCTGGAACAACAGGCCCGCAGCCGCGCTTCTACGGCCTTTCAAGCCCTCCTCGCCCTGCAACCGACGATCGCCCGTTTAGTCCCTGAACCGCAGCCTGACGGGGCTTACAGCGCCGCTGACGGGGTGGAAATTCCGGCCGAACAGGTGCGGGTGGGGGAATGGTTGCAGGTGTTCCCCGGGGAAAAAATACCCGTCGATGGCACGGTTTGCCTGGGGACGACGGACGTGGACGAGTCCATGTTGACGGGGGAATCCCTCCCCGCCACCAAACGAGTCGGGGATGAGGTCGCCGCCGGGACTTTGAATCAGTCGGGGGCGATCGTGATCCGGGCCACCCGCACGGGGGAAGAAACCACCGTCGCCCAAATTATCAGTTGGGTGGAAAACGCCCAAACCCGGAAGGCACCGATCCAAAAGTTGGCGGATATTGTAGCAGGATATTTCACCTACGGGGTGATGAGTTTGGCGGCGGTGACGTTCCTGTTTTGGTATTTTGTCGGGACTCAAATTTGGCCGCAGGTGACGGCTTCGGGGGGGGTTCTAGGGGGGGCGCCGCTGTTGCTGAGTCTGAAATTGGCGATCGCGGTTTTGGTCATCGCCTGTCCCTGCGCGTTGGGACTCGCCACCCCCACGGCGATTTTGGTCGGTTCGGGTATCGGCGCCGAACGGGGTTTATTAATCAAAGGTGGGGATATCCTGGAACGGGTCCACGAACTCGATACGGTGGTTTTCGACAAAACCGGAACCCTGACGACCGGATCTCCGGCGGTGATGGAGTGCGTCAGTTTATCTGAAGATTTCAATGAAGCAGAATTGTTGCAGTTGGCGGCATCGGTGGAACGGGGTACGCACCACCCCATCGCCACGGCAATTTGTACCCTATCTCAACGGCGAAATCTCCCCTTTCTCGCAGCCGATGAATTTGCCACCGAACCGGGCATCGGCGTTGCGGCGACCGTGGCGGGGCGACGGGTTTGGATCGGCAATTCTGAAGGGTTGCAGCGTCAGGAAATAATCGTGCCATCTGCAGTATCTATTCCCCCCGAACAGACGGCGGTTTATATTGCCGTTTCGGGTCAGTTGGCGGGGGTTATCGGCATTTGCGATATTCTCAAACCGGATGCCCTGGAGACGGTGGAGGAACTGCAAAACATGGGGTTAAATGTGGTATTGTTGACGGGCGATCGCCAAGGTGTGGCGGATGCGATCGCGGCGGATTTGAAACTATCGCCGGAATCGGTAAAAGCTGAAGTTAAGCCGGAAGATAAAGCCAAAATCATCGCTTCCCTGCAACGGGACGGACGCCGGGTGGCTATGGTGGGAGACGGCATCAACGACGCCCCCGCTTTAGCCCAGGCGGATGTGGCGATCAGTTTGCATACGGGGACGGATGTGGCGATCGAAACGGCCGATATCGTCCTGATGCGGGACTCGCTGACGGACGTGGTGGAATCCATCCGCCTGAGTCGGAAAACCTTCGATAAAATCCGCCAAAACCTATTTTGGGCGTTCGGTTATAATACCATCGGTTTGCCGGTGGCGGCGGGGGTACTTTTACCGAGTTTTGGCATCGTCCTCAATCCGGCCGTGGCGGCCGCTTTTATGGCTTTCAGTTCGGTCAGCGTGGTGACGAATTCCCTGCTGCTGCGGCGTCAGTTTCGGGAACGTTAATAGAGATCTAGAAACCGGGTTTCTTTTCCGAAAACCATGCTAACATGGTAAAAAATACCACCCATTCAATGCAAGCCATGAGTTTGGTAATTTCTGATGAGCTAGTCAAAGCCAGCGGATTGTCCGAAAAAGAATTGCTGACAGAGCTGGTTTTACTGTTGTTTCAGCAAGATAAAATTGGCTTGGGTAAGGCATCAGAATTGCTGGATATCTCCCAAGTTCGGTTTCAAAAATTGATGGGCGATCGCGGGATCAACATTCATTATGACGTGGAGGAATTACAAGAAGATATCCGGAATATGAAAGCCAAAGGTTGGCTATGATTGTCGTCAGCGATACTTCTTGCTTAAGTGGATTGGCGCCGGTTATATTTCATTACTACAACAGCTTTACGGACGGGTATTAATTCCTCCGGCAGTCGCCAGCGAACTGCGGCGAGGGAGTGAAGACGATTCGCGCATTACCGCCGCAATAGATCTCGATTGGATTGAGATTTTTCAGCCCAGTAATTCTCAACTGGTGGAAACCCTCCAAACCGAACGATATTTAGATCGGGGAGAATCTGAAGCGATCGCATTGGCATTAGAAATAAATGCAGAACAATTATTAATTGACGAACGGCTGGGACGCCGAGAAGCCATTCGCTTGGGGTTGTCAATTACCGGAATCTTGGGAATTTTATTGGTCGCAAAACGTCGGGGATTTGTGTCCGAAATTCGGTCGATTATCGATACTCTGATTGAAGCGGCAAATTTTCGAGTGAGTGAGCGGTTATATATCGAGGTGTTGACGGCTGCGGGGGAAAATTTTTAAGGTTTCTTCCCCCCACCAGACACCTAGAAACCGGGTTTCTACCCGCATCTCTCATCCCCACCCCCATCTCCCCTAGAAACCCGGTTTCTTCCTCCCCACCCAGAGATATCAACCAGATCACTGAAATTTATTTCAAGGCGGGTTAAGTTGAATACACTGATGTTGGGTTTCGTGCCTCAACCCAACCTACTTAGATAACTTTTGCTGTCAGCCTTGAAATTCATTTCGAGGCGGGTGAAGCGATCGCCCCTCGAATCAACCCAACCCCCCGGCGGAAAATTCGGCATTTAAAACATTGCATCCGATACATCCCATGACATATGATAAAAAGCGATCGGGGACGATATTGGGTTCAGTCTTCATTTTTCTGCTGGGAGGGTCAGTCATGCCCAAAGTACCACCACAAAATGCTCAAATAACCGTGGGGTGTCAGTCCGATGGTTAGTCAGTTTTTCGAGCAGCCAATTCTCAACTCTCCCTACGAATGCCCGCAGTACCATTGGGAACTCGATGATGATGGGCAACCGACGGGGAAAAAAATACGATCGCGCCGCCGAGCAGAATTTCTGACCCCCATCCCCAAACCCAAGAGACGCCGAGATCAAAATCTTGGGGTGCAACAATCCCTGGCTTTGGGCGACGTGCAGGGGATTTCCGATGAGTCGCAAACCTACGCCCAAACGCTATTTGTAAATAGTATTCGAGAAAAGGTGAATGCTTGGCGATCGCTCCCCAATTCGAGGGATTGGAAGGTGACGCCGGAAACCGCCCGATTATTGCAGCATTGGCGACATCACGACTTCCAAGGAATTCGCCCGTTTTTCTGTCAGCTAGAGGCAGTGGAAACGGCGATTTGGTTGGCGGAAGTCGCCCCCAACAGTGGCAAGCAGGAGAAAGGGTTTCTCAGTCAGCTTTTCGCAGCCAATGAGGATGCCAACCCGGAACTGTTTCGGATCGCCCTCAAGTTGGCGACGGGAGCGGGAAAAACCACGGTAATGGCGATGCTGATTGCGTGGCAGACGGTGAATGCGGTGCGTCATCCCCAGAGTAAAAAGTTTACCCGTGGTTTTCTAATTGTGACGCCGGGAATTACGATCCGCGATCGCCTGCGGGTGTTGAAGCCCAACGATACCGAGAGCTATTATGCCAGCCGTGAATTAATCCCCACGGATATGCTGCCGGAGTTGCAAAAAGCGAAGATTGTTATCACCAATTATCACGCTTTTAAATTGCGGGAACGGCAGGCGATCGCCACTGGAACTCGAAAATTGCTACAGGGAAGAGGGCCAGAACTTGACACCCTGGAAACCGAAGGGCAGATGCTCCAGCGGGTGATGCCGGAGTTGATGGGCTTGAAGAATATTTTGGTGTTGAATGACGAGGCTCACCACTGCTACCGCGAGAAACCGGACACGGATGATGTGGCAGACTTCAAAGGAGATGAAAAAAACGAGGCGAAGAAAAACAACGAAGCCGCCCGTCTCTGGATTTCGGGCATCGAAATGGTGAAGCGGAAATTGGGCGTACAAACGATTTACGATCTCTCCGCAACGCCGTTTTTTCTGCGGGGTTCGGGGTACGCCGAGGGGACGTTATTTCCTTGGACGGTGAGCGACTTTTCCCTTATGGATGCGATCGAGTGTGGCATCGTGAAACTCCCCCGCGTACCCGTGGCGGATAACGTGCCGGGGGGGGAAATGCCGAAGTTTCGCAACCTTTGGGAACACATCCGCAAGAAGATGCCGAAGAAAGGGCGCGGCAAGGCAAGCAGCCTAGATCCGCTGAGTTTACCGCCCGAACTACTGACGGCCTTGGATGCGCTCTACGGTCACTATGAACAGACGTTTAAGCTGTGGCAAGGGCAAGGAATTGATGTGCCGCCCGTCTTCATTGTGGTCTGCAACAATACTTCGACTTCCAAGTTAGTTTATGACTACATTTCCGGGTTTCATCGCGAGGATGGTCAGTACAATGCCGGACGGTTAGAATTATTCCGAAATTTTGATGATTCGGGCGATCGCTTGCCCCGCCCCCGGACACTGTTAATTGACAGCGAACAATTGGAATCCGGGGATGCCCTGGATCAGAATTTTCGGGACGTGGCAGCGGATGAAATCGATCGCTTTCGGTATGAGGTCAGTCAGCGGGATGGGGCGGCGGCGGTGGAGAAAATAACCGACCAAGATTTACTCCGAGAAGTGATGAATACGGTGGGAAAAGCGGGTAAATTGGGTGAGTCGATCCGCTGTGTGGTGTCGGTTTCAATGCTGACGGAAGGCTGGGACACCAATACTGTCACTCATGTTTTGGGTGTCCGGGCATTCGGGACGCAATTACTCTGCGAACAGGTCATCGGCCGGGCCTTGCGGCGGCAATCTTATGAAGTCAATGAAAATGGCTTTTTTAATGTGGAATATGCCGATGTTTTGGGCATCCCGTTTGATTTCACGGCGAAGCCGGTTGTGGCGAAACCCCAGCCACCTGCGAAGACGATTCAAGTGTATGCGGTGAGTCCCGATCGCGACCATTTAGAGATTACATTTCCCCGCGTGGAGGGCTACCGGGTGGAGTTGCCCAGTACCCGCTTAGAAGCAGAATTTGGCGAGGATTCACTGCTGGAACTGACGCCCAATTTGGTGGGGGCGACGGTGACTCGCAATGAGGGGATTATCGGGGAGGGAATTAACCTCGATATCAAACATTTGGAGAAAATGCGGGAGGCGACGGTTATTTTTAATCTCACTCGGCATCTTTTATTCAACCAGTATCGCGATCCGGGTGAAGAACCGAAATTGCATTTATTTGGTCAGCTCAAGCGCATCACCCGTCAATGGATGCGAGACTATCTCCGCTGCACGGGAAATACAGTTCCGGGGCAGTTGATCTATCAGGCGATCGCGGATATGGCCTGTGAGCGAATTCGCAAGGGAATTACCGAGGCGATCGTCGGAGAAAAGCCGGTGAAGGCGATTCTCGATGCTTACAACCCCGTCGGGTCTACCATTCATGTGCAATTCAACACCTCGAAGCAGTCGCGGTGGCAGACAGACCCCCGATTTTGCCATATCAATTGGGTGATTCTCGATAGTGATTGGGAGTCGGAATGTTGTCGGGTTATGGAGTCCCACGATCGCGTTCTTGCCTATGTGAAAAATCACAATCTCGGTTTTGAAGTCCCCTATCTCTACGGTTCCACCCCCCGCAAATATATCCCGGATTTTATCGTCAAAATTGACGACGATCGCGGCGATGATGATTTGCTCAATCTGATTGTGGAGATTAAGGGCTTTCGCGGCGAGGATGCCAAAGACAAAGCCAGCACCATGCGAAATTATTGGATTCCGGGGGTAAATAATCTCAAGATTTACGGACGCTGGGCGTTTGCAGAGTTTCGGGAGGTCTTCCAAATTGAATCAGAATTTGCCAAACTGGTCGATGAGGCAATTCAGGCTCAACGAATCCGAGGCGATGGAGGAACGACAGCATGACCGGAACTGCAACTCAATCGAAAACCTACACGGCCGAAGAGTATTTGGCTTTAGAAGTCGAGTCAGATATCCGCAGTGAATATCGCGATGGAGAAATCGTACCGATGACTGGGGGAACCCCAAAGCATAACAAACTTTCCAGCGCCCTCAATGCCTTACTCTGGTTTGCTTTGAGAGGGAAACCTTACACCGTATTTGTGACCGATCAGCGCCTCTGGATTCCGAATAAAAACCTGTATACTTATCCTGATGTCATGGTGACACCTGAACCGGTGGAACTAATGTCGGGACGAAAAGATACGGTCATCAATCCGATTCTATTGGCAGAGGTACTGTCAGATTCGACGAAGCATTACGATCGCGGCGACAAGTTTGAAGCCTACCGGACGATCGCAACATTTCAAGAATATCTGCTAATTGACCAGAACAGACCCCACCTCGAACAGTATGTCAAACAGGCTGAAAACCAGTGGTTATTTACGGAGTATAATGGCATGGAACAGACGATAACACTGCGATCGCTCGATGTAGAAATTGCCCTGGCGGATCTCTATGAAGCGATCGCGTTCTAGAAACTCTCTTCTCTGACTTTTTATGGTATAATATACTTTCGTATATAAAACATAATTCAAGGAATTATCATGAAATCTGAAACCATCAATGAATTGACTGCCACTTTTGAGGCCCATACTCAAGAAACAGAACAGGGTGTTGAGTTTTGGTTGGCACGGGATTTACAGCATCTTTTGGGCTATGCGAAATGGGATAGTTTTGTAAATGTTATCTCCAAAGCAAAGACGGCTTGTGAGGTTTCTGGACACGAAATTTTAGACCATTTTTCTGAGGTCGAGAAAATGGTCAATTTTGGAGGAACCTATCATGATGATTCGAGCCGTTATTGAATGGGACACAGAATCCCAATCTTATTCTGCAACTTGTCCGAAACTCAACTTTATTTCGTCTTGCGGTGATACAAAACATGAAGCGATCATCAATCTTCAGGATGCTATAAAGTTGATATTAGAATCCATCCCACTATCTCACAATTCACCACCTAATATTGATTATGAACATCACCATAGACTTACCTGAAAGTATTTTTTCTGCACTTCGCAAAGCGCCCGATGAATTTGTTCAAGAAATGCGGGTTGCGGCTGCTGCGAAGTGGTATGAACTTGGCGAAGTCTCCCAAGGGAAAGCTGCTGAAATTGCGGGACTCAGTCGCAGCGATTTCCTGCAAGCGTTGGCCCGATATCAAGTTTCCGTACTGCAATATTCTGCCGAGGAATTGGCGGAGGAAATGCAAGATGTTTGTTGAGAAGATTGTTGTTAATACTTCCCCTTTGATTGTTCTGTTCAACAGTAATCAGGATGATTTGTTACCCCAGCTTTTCTCAGACATCATTGTACCCGAAGCAGTCGTTGAAGAAGTCACTCGGGGCAAAAGCGATCGCGCTTCCCAAAGGGTTCCTCAAACCGATTGGCTCAAACAACAGACTGTCGAGATTAACCCCACTGTAGCCGCTTGGGATTTGGGCAAAGGGGAAACCAGTGTGATTAGTTGTGCGATCACCCATCCCGGATACTACGCCATGATTGACGACCAGGCAGCTCGCCGCTGTGCCAAAAGTTTTGGTATTCTGACATTGGGTACAGGTAGAGCAATTGTCCTAGCGAAACAAAGAGGTTTAATTCCGTCCATTGGCGATCATCGCTTAGACCGTATCCGAGAGGCGGGTCTATACCTTGCCCCTCAAGTCATTGAATTACTCAAAACTCAAGCCAACGAAAACCCATCTAATTCTTAAACCTTCACTATTTAATCCTATGTCTCCCCGTAAATCCACCAAAAAATCAGCCCAATCCAAGCAGGTCGAATCCATCAAACACGATGACGCGACCCGCAAGAATATCCCCACGGCGGAATATCAGTCGGTGATGGCCGACGATGAAAAAAGCCCGATTCAGGTCGCCTATGAGCGCCGGAACCGTGACCTTGACCCGCAGTTGGTTTGGCGTGGCAAGGATGAGCAGGATTGGTCAGATCTGGTCGTGTCGGCGCCGCCGCTTTACATCCAGGAGAAGGTGCATCCGAAGGTTTTGATTGATGATTTGATGCGGCGCACGGAGTCGCGGCAGGACCTGCAGTTGGATTTGTTTTCGGATTTTAATGGCTTGCCACAGGATGCGACGGCGACGGATTTTTATCAGCATGATGCCCATTGGTCGAATCGGATGATTTTGGGCGACAGCTTGCAGGTGATTCTGATCTTAGTCCACTTAAGTGGACTTTTGCTATGAGCCTTGAAATTCATTTCAAGGCGGGTTAAGTTGAATACACTGATGTTGGGTTTCGTGCCTCCACCCAACCTACTTAGATAGCTGAAATTTATTTCAAGGCGGGT
>NZ_JAYFER010000575.1:0-5114 GCF_055795065.1 Lyngbya sp. CCY1209 | reverse complement strand
AACCCCCCAATTCTGGGGGGAACTCAATGGCTCCCCTCTCCCAGAATTGGGAGAGGGGTTGGGGGTGAGGGCGAGAATGACACTGAAAACTCGCCTCCCAACACTTTCGCCAGCCACGGCGGGGGGGCAGTGACGATCGCTTTTTGCAAATTGGCGAGGAGATCTCGGGCGTTGCCGCCGTGCAATTTTTTCACAGGATAAATGTTGGCTTGAGTCAGTTTTTCCGCCACCGAACTGCCGAGGGAGAGGGCATAAAGGGCGTGACAATCTCGGATTAAATCCATGCGGAAGGCATTTCGATCCTCGAAAGAATCCGCCGATTCTGCGGGTCGAATATCTATCAATTTGAGGCGAGTTGCGGAGACTTGATAAATTAAATACCGCAGGCAGAAACCGAAATGGCCGTCCAACAATTCGTCGGTATTGGATGCGATCGCGACCCGGATCGAATTGGACATCTCGCCGTCTCGGTAGGGTTCCACGGCGGGAAGAAGCTGGTCGAGATCTTGAATTTCTCCCCAGAGAATTTGAGTCGCGGTTTTCAGGGTCGAAAGCGGTATCGAATGGCTTGTCCCGTCCCAATTGTAAGTTCCTCTGAAAGCCGTTTCCAGGTGGGTGGCGGTGACTTGACTGAGGTGACATTCGTCGAATTCGCCGCCGAGTATGTTTTGTAAAGCCGTGCGTAAGTCGCGGACGGACACGCCGGGGAGCGATCGCGCGGCTAGGGCAATTCTGAAAGCAATATTTTCGGAAACTTGCCGTCGAATCATTTCCAACAATCTCTCTGCATGGGGTGCGTCATATCTTTAGAATGATGGAACGTTCCGGGAAGTTTCCGTATCGTTGACTACGGATGAGAGATTGTAAAATTTTGTGTTTTAAGTTCAATAAATGTTGTCTTTTGTAACCCATTCTATTGGGTCGGCAGTTGGATGCAAAAGGTCGTCCCCCGGCTAACTTGAGAATCCAGGATAATTTTGCCGCGATGTTTTTCGACGATTTGATAACAAATTGAAAGGCCCAATCCCGTCCCCTTGCCAATTTCTTTGGTGGTAAAAAATGGGTCGAATAGCTTGTTGCGAATTTCGGGGGGGATTCCGGGGCCATTATCCCGAATTTTGACTTCCACTTCGCGATCGCCGATTTGTTCCGTTTCGATGAAAATTTTCGGGGGGCGATCGGGTTCTTTTTTGTAGAAATCTTCCAAAGCGTCGATCGCATTGGCGATAATATTCATGAACACCTGGTTCAGTTGGGCGGGATAGCACTTCACCAGGGGCAGATCTCCGTAAGATTTGACAATTTCGATCCGGTGGTTTAACCGATTATTTAATAACAACAGCGTACTGTCGATCCCGTCGTGAAGGTTGACATCTTTCATGTCAGCCTCGTCCAGGCGGGAAAAGTTTCGCAGGGACAGGACGATTTCCCGAATGCGATCGGCCCCCACCCGGATGGAGGTCATCAATTTGATAAAATCGTCCTTCATAAACTCGAAGTCAATTTCTTCCATCATCTCGACGATTTCGGGTTTGGGATCGGGGTAACTTTCCTGATATAATTGCACTAGATTCAACAGATCTTGAGCGTATTCTTTGGCGTGTTCGGTGTTGCCGTAAATAAAGCTGACGGGGTTGTTAATTTCGTGGGCGATTCCCGCCACCATCTGTCCCAAACCCGACATTTTTTCCGTTTGAATCAGTTGGCTTTGGGTCTGTTTGAGTTCCTCGACAGCCAACTTCAGTTCTCGGGTGCGTTCGTCCACCCGTTCTTCTAATGTTCGGCGGGCGAATTCCAGGGCTTCGGTGTATTCCCTCACCCAGCGAATTAACTGGTTTAAAGACATCGCCAATAGTCCGGCTTCGTCCGCCGTCGTCACGGGGGCTTGCAGGTAAAAATTCGATTCTTTGACGACCCGGTTGGCGACGGTGGTGACGGATTTGATGGGGGTGGCGATCGCCCGACTGGTGTAGACAGCTAAAAAGGTGGCGATCGCTGTCGATAAAATCATGCTAAAGGCGATAATTTGTAACCGCAAATAGCGAGATTTTTGGAAGTAAATTGTCGCCTCTTCGTACTGTCTTCCTGAATCGTTTATTAATTCGTTTAATTGTTCTGAAAGCCGGTCAAATTTGGCGCTTACAGTCGTGTATGATTCCCCATTCAGCAGCGTCAAAATTTTCTGCTGTGCCCCCCGAATTTCATCGGCTTGTACCGTCGCCGGTTCGACCCGATTCCAGAGCGATAGAATCTGCGTCACATAGGAATCGGTCGCCTGCTGATAATCTCGCAATAATTGCCGGTAATTGACCTGATTCGTCGCCAATCGATTGGGTCTTTCATCGATATATTGGAATAATTCGGATAGCCAGGTATCGACTTGGCGGACATTGCCGAGAAAGGTCGCTTTTTCGTAGTCGAACCAGACCGTTTTTCCTAGGGTCGGGACAAGTCGCTGGGGATGCGATCGCATCGCCAAGATTGACTTTTCTAACTCGTGGAGCAATTCTTGTTGTTCTTCCGTTTCCGTCAAGGCTTGCAACGCTTGTTTTTGATAATACTCGCCGACCGCCAATCCGACAGTCGTCCCGACAATTGCAATGGCGATCGCCAGCATATAGCTGTAACCGAACTTTTTGCCGATACTCCAGTTGCGAATTGACAGTTTTTGCCACCCTGAATTGTCGCGAATTATCGACCGTTTATCGCATTCAAATGAGCAATTTACAGGTCTTTTTTTTTCATTAACTGACGGTTCTTTTTCGCCGAATATTTTCTTGAAAAAAAACATGAATTGGGTCCGTTAAATTTCTCTCAACTGCTTCAATTATATTTCAACTTAGTTTTCGATCAACTCCCCCTCCCCGATCGCTTCGTAAACCTGGCGAATTAAGTCATAATCCGAATCTTGGGCTTCAAACAATTCCGAATCTTTGTATTTTTGCGTCGATTCTCCCTCCACCAAGGCCGCAATCAGCCGTTCTTGATTCTCCACCATGCGATCGCGGAGAGCTGCCACCGTTCGAGAATCGAGCTGACTGTTGACCATAAAAATATCGCTGGGTAAGGGAGGGGTTTCGGCAATAATTGGAAACTCTTCTTCCGAGTTCAGGAAGGTCGAATAATCCACCGCCGATCCCCCCCAAGCCGCCACTGCCCCCGTGGCGATCGCTTCGATGCTGCCTTCGTCCCCCAACATCAACACTTTGACATTGGTTTGGGGATCTAATCCGGCATCAATTAATAGTTTTGTTGGCCCGAGATGGCCGCTGGTCGAACCCACATCCGACAGGGCGATCGTCTTCCCTTTTAGATCCTCCAAACTCTCAATATTTTGACCGGTTTTTGTGGCGATCACCGAATAGTAATTCGGGCGGGTAATTCCGATCAAAGGTCGGGCATTCGTCCGGGCATTAATGACCACATATTCCGAAGGCCCCGCCAGGGCCATATCGACCTGATTTAAACGCAAAGCCGAAGCCGCTTCGATTTGATTGTTAACCGGGACAAACTCGACGGGAATTCCCAGCACCGCCTCCAATTCTTGGCGAAACGTTTCGTAATCTTGCAGCAATCTCTCCGGTTCGGGGACATCCGTCACCGTCAGGCGAAGTTTGTCAATATTGAGAGTGGCGGATGTTGGGTTCGGATTGGGAGCGATCGCGCTACATCCGGCCAGAAATAACAGCGAATAACTCAAAAAATGACGCCGTTTCATAGAGTTCGTCCTCCAATTGGGCGGGGCAGAAAAAATGGACAGATACAAACCAGCAGTATCAGCATAAAAAAATGGTTAATTTAAAACTCAAGCTTTGTCCAAATTTACGCCATATTAAAATCAATTTTTTTGAAAAATTGGACTATAATTAAAGTAGAACTACATCCCTAATTTTTAACTTTATGAAACTTCAATTCCAACCCTTTACCGTCAATAAACGATTTGCCCTGACCATCAGCCGAGGTACGACGGCACACTCCACCAATGTTTGGGTGCGGGTGAAACTCGACGGTTTGGAGGGGTGGGGGGAAGCCTCGCCCTTTTCAGTCGGAGAACATCCCCAGACCACCGCAGTCATCCTCAAGCATTTGGAGACAATTGCCCCTCTATTAAAGCAGTTTACTCCATTCGATCGCCAACCGGTGGAGGAGATAATGGAGCGAACGGGCGCCCCTTCCGCCGTCCGCTGTGCGGTGGATATGGCCCTCCACGACTGGGTGGGAAAAAAACTGGGCATCCCCCTGTGGCGACTGTGGGGACTCGATCGCGATCGCACCGTCCCCATTTCCGTCACCATCGGCATCAACACGCCGGAGGGGGCAAAAGCCAGAGTTCGGGACTGGATCAATTATCTCGACGTGCGGGTTTTGAAGGTGAAATTGGGCTCCCCCGCCGGCATCGAAGCCGATCGCAAAATGTTCGAGGCGGTGCAGGCGGAAGCCCCCCCGGATGCCCGATTGTACGTCGATGCCAACGGGGGATGGACCCTGCCGGACGCCGTGAAAATGTGCCGCTGGCTGGCCGAAATGGGGGTGATTTACGTCGAACAACCCCTGGCTGCGGATGTCGCCCCCGCACAGTTGCCCGAACTTTATTCCCAGTCCCCGCTGCCGATTTTTATCGACGAAAGTTGTTTCACCAGCCGCGACATTCCCCGGTTCGCCCACTGCGTTCACGGCATCAATATCAAACTGATGAAATCCGGCGGATTGACGGAGGCGATGCGGATGATCCACACCGCCAAAGCCTGCGGGTTGCAGGTGATGTTCGGCTGCTATTCCGACAGCACTTTGGCAAATACGGCGGCTTCCCAACTCGCCCCCCTCGCCGACTATTTGGATTTGGATTCCCACCTCAATTTGGTTGACGATCCGTTTCGAGGTGCGATCGTCCGGGAGGGCTGTCTGATTCCCAACGATCTGCCCGGTTTGGGATGTGGAATAATTAATAATTAACAATTAATAATTAACAATTGCATGGGGGAATCGGATGATTTTGTGTTCGCGAGGCTGCGGGATATATAGCGCTGCGCGCGGGAGTCGGCAGTCGGGAGTCGGGAGTCGGAAACTGAAACGGCTTTTCTATAAGGGTTTGAAAATTTCTGACCCCATTTCAA
>NZ_JAYFER010000574.1:0-15371 GCF_055795065.1 Lyngbya sp. CCY1209 | reverse complement strand
CAGGCGCAGAGGCCCTGGCCTCTGCGCCTGCCCCGCCCGGGTCGGATCGCGTTGCGATCCGATCCCGCATAAACCAGCCGGATCGCGTCAGCGATCCGTCCGTTTGGTACCCTCAGTCAGAAGGGCACGTCGTCGCTGGCCGACACAAACCGCGCCACAACCTTCTTGGTGCCGGCCTTTTCAAACGCCACCTCCAGCTTGTCGCCTTCCATTCCGATCACGGCGCCATAGCCGAACTTCTGGTGAAACACGCGTTCGCCGATGGTGAAGGCGGATGTCGCGGTCAGATCGATCACCTGATTTCTGCTCTCGCGCGGCTTGCTCAGCCCGCGCTCACCGGCGCGCGCCTGCATCCGCTTCCAGCCGGGCGAGTTGTACCCGTCCGCCTCGGCCATGCGCGCCTCGATGGTGGAACGGCCGTAGGGGTTGGCGCTCGCCTCGGCAAACCCGGCCCCTGCGCCGGGCGCGGCTGCGCCATAACCGCCACCATAAAGGCCGGGCGGCGTCAGCACCTCCACATGCTCTTCGGGCAGCTCATCGACAAAGCGCGAGGGCAATTGCGACTGCCACTGGCCAAACACCCGCCGGTTGCCCGCAAAGGAGATCGTGCAGACCTCCTCGGCGCGGGTGATGCCCACATAGGCCAGGCGGCGTTCCTCTTCGAGGCCCTTGAGGCCGCTTTCATCCATCGAGCGTTGCGAGGGGAACAGCCCATCCTCCCAGCCCGGCAGGAACACCGCGGGAAACTCCAGCCCCTTGGCGGCATGCAGCGTCATGATCGACACTTTTTGCTCGGCATCCTGCTTGTCATTGTCCATCACAAGGCTGACGTGTTCGAGGAACCCTTGCAGATTGTCGAAGTTTTCCAGCGCCTTGACCAGCTCCTTGAGGTTTTCGAGCCGTCCGGGGCTGTCGGGGTTCTTGTCCGCCTGCCACATGGAGGTATAGCCGCTCTCATCCAAGATGATCTCGGCCAGCTCAACATGCGAGACCTCGGTGCGGGCCTGAAACTCCTCAAAGCTCTGCACGCCCTCAAGAACCGCATCCTCGTCACCGTCATTCGGGATCACGGCGCGGGTCATCTGCCCCCAGCGGGCGATGTTTTCCACGAGACGGCGCAGGGCGGCCCCGCCCTTGCCCTTGATCAGCCCGTCCTCGACCGCGAGACGCGCGCCCTCAACGAGTGAGACGCCGTTTTCCCGCGCCACCATCCGGATGGTCTGCTGTGCCTTGTCGCCAAGGCCGCGTTTGGGCGTGTTGACGATACGCTCAAACGCCAGATCATCCTCGGGCGAGATCACCACGCGGAAATAGGCCATCGCATCGCGGATTTCCAACCGCTCGTAAAAGCGCGGACCGCCAATGACGCGGTAGGGCAGACCAATGGTCAGAAAGCGGTCCTCAAAGGCGCGCATCTGATGCGAGGCGCGCACGAGGATCGCCATTTCATTGAGGCCGTACTGGCGCATGCCCCGGGTGCCGCGCTGCATCGCCTCGATTTCCTCGCCGATCCAGCGGGCCTCTTCCTCGCCGTCCCAATGGCCGATCAGGCGGACCTTTTCACCGCCGTCGGCTTCGGTCCACAGCTCCTTGCCCAGACGGCCCTCATTGCCGCGAATGACGCCGGAGGCGGCGGCGAGGATATGGGCGGTGGAGCGGTAGTTCTGTTCCAGCCGGATCACCTTGGCGCCGGAAAAATCCTTTTCAAACCGCAGGATATTGCCCACCTCGGCGCCCCGCCAGCCGTAGATCGACTGATCGTCATCGCCGACGCAGCAGATGTTCTTGTGCCCCGAGGCCAAGAGCCGCAGCCAGAGGTATTGGGCAACGTTGGTATCCTGATACTCGTCCACGAGGATGTAGCGGAACCAGCGGTGGTATTGCGCCAGAAGGTCCGGGTTGTTCTGGAAAATCTCAACGCAGTGCAGCAGGAGGTCGCCAAAATCGACCGCGTTCAGCTCTTTGAGGCGGGTCTGATACTGATCGTAGAACTCGGTGCCACGATGATTATAGGCGCTGGCATCGCCTGCGGGCACCTTGGCCGGCGTCAGCGCACGGTTTTTCCAGTCGTCGATGATGTTGGCCAGCATCCGCGCGGGCCAGCGCTTGTCGTCGATGCCCGCCGCCTGAATGAGCTGTTTCAGCAGGCGGATCTGGTCGTCCGTGTCCAGAATGGTGAAGTTGGATTTCAACCCCACCAGCTCCGCGTGACGGCGCAGCAGCTTGACGCAGATCGAGTGGAAGGTGCCGAGCCAGGGCATGCCCTCGGCGGGTTGGCCAAGCATGCGGCCTACGCGTTCCTTCATTTCGCGGGCGGCCTTGTTGGTGAAGGTCACCGCCAGGATCTCGTTGGTGCGCGCCCTGTTGGTGGTCAACAGATGCACGATACGGGTGGTCAGCGCCTTGGTCTTGCCGGTGCCCGCGCCCGCCAGCATCAGCACCGGGCCGTCCAGCGTTTCCACCGCCTCGCGTTGGGCCGCGTTGAGGCCATCCATATAGGGTGTGGGGCGCGCGGCCATGGCGCGGGCGGACAGCGATGCGCCCTCAAAGGCGTCCATTTCGTCAAATGTGCTCATGCGGCGATCCTAGCGTGTTTCGGCGACATCGGAAAGAGGTGTTCATGCTCCGTTCACACCGGCGCCTTCCGTTTGCCTTGGCAATCCGCATAGCAGCGACGCCCACGGGAATAAAGTGGCGGCTGCGCGCGCCAAAGGGATAGGGGCGCTGGTCGAATGCGGGCGGTGCTGCGCCGATGGGACCTCGCATCTGCGCCGCGCGGTCTGTAGAACTCCGGACACCGCGCCGGATGCGGAAAGAGTAGAGCCACCATGCGCCGATTGATGTACCTGAGCCACGCCCTGACCTCGATGACGGAGGCAAAGACCGCCGCCATCGTCGAGAAATCGCGGCGCAAGAATGCCGCCTGCGGGCTGACCGGCGCGTTGGTGTTTTCCGATGGTGCGTTCCTGCAAATCCTCGAAGGTCCGGAGGCGGCCGTCGCCGCTCGCTTTGCCGCGATCCGGACGGATGCCCGTCATCACGACATCACCGTGATCAGTGATACAACCGCTGGCCTGCGCTGTTATCCGGAGACGCCCATGGCCCTGCTGCTGCCGGATCAGCTGCCGGAGGATGCCCGGCAGGCGCTCGGCTCCCTCTATGCGCTGCGGCCCCAGCCACAGCGGCGCGGGTTGCGCGATCTGCTGCCGCGGTTCACGCCGCAACTGGCCGCCTGACGCCAGCCCGCTCTGCGCCGGTGCGGGAGGGGGCTGGACAGGGCCGCCGAAACGCCAATGATGGCGGGCATGACTTTGGATCAACGTTTCCCCGGCCTTGATGATCTGCGCGCCAGGGCCCGCGCACGTCTGCCCCGCTTTGTCTGGGAATATCTCGACAGCGCCACCGGGCGAGAAGCCACGCAGGCGCGCAATCGCCGCTGTCTTGACCGGATCGGGCTGATGCCTGCGATCCTGGGGGGACCGCAGGAGGTGGACCTGAGCACCACGCTCTTTGGCACCAGATTGCCGCGCCCCTTTGGCATTGCGCCGGTGGGGATGTCGGGGCTGATCTGGCCCGACGCCGAAGGTCATCTGGCCCGTCATGCGGCGGCGACCCAGATCCCCTATGGGCTCTCGACGGTGGCGAGCCAAAGCCCCGAGGATCTGGCCCCGCATCTGGGGGAACAGGGCTGGTTTCAGATGTATCCGCCCAAGGATGAAGGCATCCGCAAGGATATGCTGGCACGCGCCCGTGCGGCCGGGTTCAAGGTCTTGGTGCTGACAGTCGATGTGCCGGTGGCCTCGCGCCGGGAACGGCAGGTGCGGTCGGGGCTGACACAGCCACCCCGGCTGACCCCGCGCCTGCTGGCACAGGTGGCGATGCACCCCACATGGGCGCTGGGGATGGCGCGGCAGCATCGCGGCGATGGCGGCATGCCGCATATGCGCACGCTGGACAAATACATCGAGGGCGCGGCCTCGGCGTTGTCGTCGACCGCGCATATCGGCTATTTGCTCCGGACTGCGCCCGATTGGGACTACCTGCAGTGGCTGCGCGATCATTGGGAGGGGCCGCTGGTGGTCAAGGGCGTGCTGGATGCGCGCGACGCGCCCCGGCTGGAGGCGGCAGGGGTGGATGCGATCTGGATCTCCAACCACGCGGGCCGTCAGTTTGATGCGGCCCCTGCCCCGATCGAGGTGCTAGAAGAGATGCGCGCCGCCACCCACCTGCCGCTGATCCTCGATAGCGGCATCGAGGGCGGTCTGGATATCCTGCGCGCCATGGCGCTGGGGGCGGATTTTGTGATGCTGGGGCGGGCGTGGCACTATGCGCTTGCAGCATTGGGGGCCGCGGGACCGGCGCATCTGCATGACATCCTGAGCAAGGATCTGAGCGCCAATATGGGACAGCTGGGCATCGGCACGCTGGCAGAGCTGCGCGATCTCAGGCGCCTGCATCTGGACTGAGCCCCCAAAAGTTTAGGCGCGATCCTCGCCCAAGGACCGCGCCTCCCCCGCCTATCCCCCCCGGGTCAGACTGGTTGTTATCGGTGTCGCGCTGACGCGCCCGGCCTTAGGCCGCCAGCAATTGTCTGAAGCTGGCCAGGAAGTCGCGCACCAGATGGCGCACCGTCAGATCGCGACCGCGCAGGGCGCTGTTGATCGGCAGCAAGGCACGCAGCGGCGCGATATTCTCGCCGCCCAGAAGCGGCAGCGCCTCGGGTGTTTCATGCACAAAGACCCAGTCGGTAAAAGCGCGCATCTGAATTTCGCGAGCTTGCAGCACCTCGAAATCGCGGTGGCGCGGATCGTCCTGGATTTTCTGGGCGCGGCGGCGGATGGCAGCTTCGTCGCCTTCGAGAATATGCAGGAACCGCCCCTGATGCGCCAGCAGCATGCCGGTCAGCCCGGCCTTGCGGTTGTTGCGATGACAGGTGCCTGCGATATCCGCGATCTGATGCGCGGTGAGATCCTGGCTGGCGGTACTGACATAGACAAAGCGGTGCATCTCGGTGTTCCTTGGTGCGTGTGGCTGTGACCTTGGTTTGCGGTGGTCTTTGGGGATCGCGTTTTGCAGATCCGGTGCTGTTGATTAAAATTTATCCGAAATCCTCTCGAATAGAAGCACTATCCTTTAGAGTGGTTAACGCCTCCAAAGCACAGGGGCGAAATGCTGCACTGCAAAAAAATGCGTGCACCCGCGCCCCGGGATCGGTAAAACAACGCCAGCCCGCCTTCCCAAACGGCCTTCCGTGGCGGCAGAACGCCGGAATTTCCGGCGCAACCTTCGCGTTTCGGCACTCCCATCCGCCGAAATTCAAGAAAAAGGGGCGCAAGTGAACGCGATCATGCCGCAGATACCCACAAGCCGGGATGTTCTGCGTGTCATACAGCCGTTACCACTTCGCCATCCATCAAGACCCCGGGGGAGAGATGACTGAGTTCAACAAGATCCTGATTGCCAACCGAGGCGAAATCGCCATCCGCGTGATGCGCGCCGCCAACGAGATGGGCAAACGTACCGTGGCCGTCTATGCGGAGGAGGACAAACTGGGCCTGCACCGCTTTAAGGCGGACGAAGCCTATCGCATCGGCGAGGGCCTCGGCCCGGTTGCCGCCTACCTGTCGATCGACGAGATCATTCGCGTTGCCAAGGAATGCGGCGCCGATGCGATCCACCCGGGCTATGGCCTGCTGTCGGAAAACCCCGATTTTGTGGATGCCTGCGCGCGCAACGGCATCACTTTTATCGGCCCCAAGGCCGAGACCATGCGCGCCCTGGGCGACAAGGCCAGCGCCCGCCGCGTGGCGATCGAGGCGGGCGTTCCGGTCATCCCCGCCACCGAGGTGCTGGGCGATGACATGGACGCGATCCGCAAGGAAGCGGCAGAGGTCGGCTATCCCCTGATGCTCAAGGCGAGCTGGGGCGGCGGCGGACGCGGCATGCGCCCGATCCACTCGGACGACGAGCTTGAAGAAAAGGTTCTGGAAGGCCGCCGCGAGGCCGAAGCCGCATTCGGCAATGGCGAAGGCTATCTCGAAAAGATGATCACCCGCGCTCGCCACGTCGAGGTGCAGATCCTTGGCGACAAGCATGGCGAGATCTACCACCTGTTCGAGCGCGACTGCTCCGTGCAGCGCCGCAACCAAAAGGTCGTGGAACGCGCCCCTGCACCCTATCTGACAGATGCGCAACGGGAAGAGATCTGCGATCTGGGCCGCAAGATCTGCCAACATGTGAACTATGAATGTGCGGGCACCGTCGAATTCCTGATGGATATGGAGACGGGCAACTTCTACTTCATCGAGGTGAACCCACGGGTGCAGGTGGAACACACCGTCACCGAAGAAGTCACCGGCATCGACATCGTGCAGGCGCAGATCCTGATTGCCGAGGGCAAGACGCTGGCAGAGGCCACCGGCAAGGCCAGCCAGGGCGATATCACCCTCAACGGGCACGCGCTGCAAACCCGTGTGACCACCGAAGATCCGCTCAACAACTTCATCCCCGACTATGGCCGCATCACCGCCTACCGCTCGGCCACCGGCATGGGCATCCGTCTGGATGGCGGCACTGCCTATGCGGGCGGGGTGATCACGCGCTATTACGACAGCCTGCTGACCAAGGTGACGGCCAAAGCGCCGACACCGGAGAAGGCCATCGCCCGTATGGACCGCGCACTGCGTGAATTCCGGGTGCGCGGTGTCAGCACCAACATCGCCTTTGTCGAGAACCTGCTGAAGCATCCGACCTTCCTGTCGAATGAATACACCACCAAGTTCATCGACGAGACGCCGGAGCTGTTCCAGTTCGCCAAGCGCCGTGACCGCGGCACCAAGGTGCTGACCTATATCGCGGATATCTCCGTCAACGGTCACCCGGAAACCGAGGGCCGCGCCGCGCCGCACCCCGACCTGAAGGAGCCGCGTGCCCCCAAGGTCGACAAGGGCAACCTGCCCTATGGCACGCGTAACCTGTTGGAACAAAAGGGTGCCAAGGCGGTCGCGGACTGGATGAAGGCGCAGCGGCAGCTGCTGCTCACCGACACCACCATGCGCGATGGGCACCAGTCCCTGCTGGCCACCCGCATGCGCAGCCATGACATGATCAAGGTGGCGCCGGCCTATGCGCAGAACCTCAGCCAGCTGTTCTCGGTCGAGTGCTGGGGCGGGGCGACGTTCGATGTGGCCTATCGCTTCTTGCAGGAATGCCCGTGGCAGCGTCTGCGCGACCTGCGCGAGGCAATGCCGAACCTGATGACGCAGATGCTGCTGCGCGCCTCCAACGGTGTGGGTTACACCAACTACCCTGACAACGTGGTGCAGTTCTTCGTCAAGGAAGCCGCCAAGGGCATCGACGTCTTCCGCGTGTTTGACAGCCTCAATTGGGTCGAGAACATGCGCGTCGCCATGGATGCGGTGGTCGAAAGCGGCAAGATCTGCGAAGGCACCATCTGCTATACTGGCGACATCCTTGACCCTGAGCGGGCCAAATATGACGTGAAATACTACGTCGGCATGGCCAAGGAACTGGAGGCGGCGGGCGCGCATGTGCTGGGCCTCAAGGACATGGCGGGTCTGTTGAAACCGGCCTCTGCCAAGCTGCTGATCAAGGCGCTGAAGGAAGAGGTCGGCCTGCCGATCCACTTCCACACCCATGACACCTCTGGCATTGCGGGCGCGACCATTCTGGCGGCGGCGGATGCGGGCGTTGATGCGGTGGATGCGGCAATGGATGCCTTCTCTGGCGGCACCTCGCAGCCCTGTTTGGGGTCGATCGTAGAGGCGCTGAAAAACACCGACCGCGACACCGGGCTGGACATCGGCAACATCCGCGAAATCTCGGAATACTGGGAAAACGTGCGCGCGCAATATGCGGCGTTCGAGAGCGGCCTGATGGCCCCGGCCTCCGAGGTCTATCTGCACGAGATGCCCGGTGGCCAGTTCACCAACCTCAAGGCACAGGCGCGCAGCCTTGGTCTGGAGGAGCGCTGGCACGAGGTCGCCCAGACCTATGCGGATGTGAACCAGATGTTTGGTGACATCGTCAAAGTGACGCCTTCGTCCAAGGTGGTGGGCGACATGGCGCTGATGATGGTCTCTCAGGGCCTGACCCGCGCGCAGGTCGAGGACCCGAAATCCGACGTCTCCTTCCCCGACTCGGTGGTGGACATGATGCGCGGCAACCTCGGCCAGCCTCCGGGCGGGTTCCCCGAAGGCATCGTCAAGAAGGTGCTGAAGGGCGAGGCCCCCAATCTGGAACGCCCCGGCGCGCATCTGGAGCCTGTCGACATTGAGAACACCCGCGCGGAGCTGTCCAAAGAGCTCGAAGGCTTCAAGGTCGATGACGAGGATCTGAACGGCTATCTGATGTATCCCAAGGTGTTCCTGGATTACATGGGGCGCCATCGCCAGTACGGCCCGGTGCGGTCCTTGCCGACACGGACGTTCTTTTACGGCATGGAGCCGGGTGACGAGATCACTGCCGAGATTGACCCCGGCAAGACGCTGGAAATCCGCCTGCAAGCCATCGGCGAAACCGATGAACAGGGCGAGGTGAAGGTGTTCTTTGAACTGAACGGCCAGCCGCGTGTCATCCGGGTGCCCAACCGTCTGGTGAAATCCTCCACCGCGCAGCGCCCCAAGGCCGAGGTCGGCAATGCCAACCACGTCGGCGCGCCGATGCCCGGTGTCGTGGCCTCGATCGGGGTGCAGGTGGGCCAACAGGTGCATGAGGGCGACCTGTTGCTGACCATCGAGGCGATGAAGATGGAAACCGGCCTGCATGCCGAGCGCGACGCGGTGGTGAAGGCCGTTCACGTCCAGCCCGGCGGCCAGATCGACGCCAAAGACCTGCTGGTCGAGCTGGAGTGATCCACGCCACATGCCAGGATTGAGCCGCAGCTCCCAACCGGGGCTGCGGCTTTTTCATGGGCGCGTCTCAGGTCATTACAGTTGGGGTGTCAGGAGCCTACGTTTCAGGGGGCCGGTCAGGCATCCGCGCCGGTCAGCAGCCTGAACTTGCGAAACTCCGCTCCCTGGTACGGCACCATCCCGATCTCCTGCGCGCCCAGGCGCCGCAGCGCGCCGAGGTGGCGGCGGCTGGGAGGCAGCAGGAAGGTCACATAGGGAATGCGCGGGTCCTTCCGGGCAAACCGCAGTGCCGTGTCGGCTATGCGCCGCCCGAGGCCAAACGCATCCGGGCGCAACACCAGGCCAAAATCCCAGTCGTCGCCTTCTTTCTCGAAGCCACCCCAGCCCACATAGCGCCCTCCGACCACAAAGGCCCAATGCCCGAGCCCGTCCTGCGCCCAGCAGCGTTCCTTGTCGGCGACGAATTTCTCGGTGGTGACGGCATCCCAGCGCACCCCGTCGAGCAGGGGCATATGGTCCCGCAGACGCGGGTCGGACATATGCGCGGTGATCTCCTCCGGCGCGATGTCGGAAAGGCGGTGGAACGCGATCTGCTCTGAACGGTCGGGCATCCGGGGGGGCTCCTGTAGCGGCTGAAGTCACCGCGGTAGCGCAGTTTGCCTGAGCCGCGGGATCACGGTCCCGCGAGCCCCAGGAGTGCGGCGATTGCGCCACAGATTTCGGCGCTGCCCGCAAGACACAGGCGGACCGGCGATCGCGACGCAGGCGAACGGGTCAGCATTACTGACCCGACTCCGGGGAAAATTGCCCGGGGCTGCGTCAATTCCCGCCTGTCAAGCTTGCACCTTTTGATCCGTGCCCCAAAACTGTCGCCATTCATTATTGATCTATCTGTTTCCGAGGTTGGCTCATGTCGTCTGCAAAACTTTCCGCTCCGGTGGGCCTGTCGCCCCGTCATAGTTCCGGCGATGAGGTCAAGAACAAGCCCGCCGATGTGCTGCTGGTGCGCCAGATGCTCGAAGCCAACAAGATCGGCCCGCTCGGCACCTCCAAGAAAATGGACGCGGGGCTGTTGAAGGCGATCGCCGCCTTTCAGAAGAAGGCCGGGTTCAAACATCCCGACAAGGTGGTCGATCCCGGCGGGCGCACCTTCAAGATGCTGCTGCCGGGCTACAAGAAGCAGCTCGCCGAAGAGGCCAAGGCCGCCAAGGAGCCGATGGTGGAGGTGAACTTCCGCGGCAAGAAGATCCTCTGCACGCCGAAGGAATTCGAAAGCGTCAAGGCCGATGTGATCAAGCGCCTGACCCCCTATATGAAATCGCTGCTGCGCAACCACGACAACGCGCTGGAAACCTACCGGCACTATCTCGATGTGGCGCAGATGAAGGACGGGGTCCTGGATGCGGTGGCGCAGGCCATCATCCTTCAGGCCGGGTCGGTCGAAATGCCGAAGAACAAGCTCTGCCTGCGGTCGATCTCTGCCAGCGGCAAGCTGGAACGGGCGATGGTGTCCAAGGATCTGAAACTGATCAACGAGGCGCTGCCGGAGGCGGAGAAAGCCATTGGCGCCTTCAACGCCGACCTGCTGCGGTTCCTCAAGGAATTCACCGGCTCCGCCCAGACCACGGCCACCGTGCTGACGGTGTCCTCGGCGGCCTGTTTTGCGGTGGTGGGCGCGTTGGCGGCGCCGGTGCTGGTCACCGGGGCGGGCATGTCCGCGGGCAGCGCGGCGATCGCCTCCGGCGCCGGGGTCGGCGTGTTGCAAAGCGCCAGCCAGGAGCTGGGCAAACACGCCAGCGGCCAGAAGGTGACGGTCTGGGGCTCGATCCAGTCGATCGTGATCGACGGCACCGTCGGCGGGCTGACCGGTGGCATCGGCAGCAAGATCCCGTTGGGGTTCTGCGACGACGCCGCCAAATGGGTGGCGCCGAAACTGGCCGGCAAGGTGGCCTTCCTCAGCACCAAGCAGATGCAAAAGTTCATCGCCAACTACCTGGCCGGCTCGGGTCAGGAGGTGATCAAGACCGTGCTGGGCGAAGCGGTCAAGGAACTGGGCCGCATCATGAAGAGCGGCAAGGCCCCGACCGAAAAGGAATTCCAGGCGATCGTGACCTCGATCCTCTATTCCGCCCTGCTGGGCGGGCTGGTGAAAAACCTCGGCGGTTTCCAGAAGAAATGGGCCTACAAGAACAAGGAGGTCCTGCAAGGCAAGATTTTCCCGGATCGTCTCGCCAAAATCGCCAAGACAAACGACATCCCCAATACGCTGAAGGCGAAACTCTGGGCGGAGGTGATGAACAAGGTCAGCGACGAAAGCCTCAAGGTCGGCTATGGCGCCATCATTTCGCGCGCCACCGGCAAGGAAAGCGAGGCCCAGATGACCGATATGGCCGCCAAGGCCGCCGCCAAGGACAAGGCGCTGATGTCGCTGGTCGACAAGGAACTGACCAAGGCCCTGAAGAAACACAAGGTGCCGGTCAAGTAGCGCCGCCCCAGAGGACAGCATCAAAACGCCATCGCGCCTTGGGTCCGGTGTCCGTCCTGAGCTGAGGATGACGCGCAGGTTATCCCTGCACATCGACCCCGACCCGGCCACTCAGGCGCAGATCCGGGGCGGTTGTGGTGGCCTCCGGCTGCACCGGCGCGAGCGGGTCGAGCTGCACCGACGGCGCCTCGGGGATACGCGCCTGCGACGCACCCTGCCCCGCCTCCTGCGCCACGCCCGCCAGCACCAGGGCGCCCGCCAGGGCCCCTGTCCGCACCGTATCCCAAACGCTCATGTCATCTCTCCCGGCTGTGCCTGCTGTGATCTCCTGTCCCGTGATACGGTCGTAGCGCCCAGATCCGTCGCCGGCGTCTGCACATGAGAAAAATCCGCGCCCAGATGGGATTTGCCCTTGCAGCCCCCGGCGGGGTTTTATAAGTCCCGTCTCACCGAATGGCAGCGCGGGCGTAGCTCAGGGGTAGAGCATAACCTTGCCAAGGTTAGGGTCGGGCGTTCGAATCGCCTCGCCCGCTCCATTCGAAACCGAAAAGGCCGCTCCTCCGGGGCGGCTTTTCGCGTTTCAGGACAGGCACTTGCACTTTTTGATCAAAAGTCTTTGACTGCCGCGCAGCGCCGCGCCAATCCTTGTGACAACCTGAGACAGCAAAGGAATGGCCAGATGTCCTCCGTGATCTACCCGACGACGAATTTCACCGCGACGGAGCAGCTCTGCATCACTCATGGTGAGGGGATCTACGTCTATGACGACAGCGGCAAGGAATACATCGAAGGGCTCGCGGGCCTGTGGTGTACCTCGCTGGGCTATTCCAACACCGAGGTGGTGGAGGCGATCACCGACCAGCTGAACCGCCTGCCCTTCCAGCACACATTCGGCGGCAAGACCCACGCGCCGGTGATGCAGCTGGCCGAGAAACTCAAGGCGATGGTGCCGGTGGAGGATGCCTATTTCTTCTTTGGCAACTCCGGTTCCGACGCCAATGACAGCCACTACAAGATGCTGCGCTATTACTTCAATGCGATCGGCAAGCCGCAAAAGCGCAAGATCATCACCCGCGAGCGCGGCTATCACGGCGTGACGGTGGCGGCGGGCTCGCTGACCTCCCTGCCCGCCAACCTCGCCCATTTCGACGCCCCGCTGGAGGCACTGTCGATCCTGCGCGCCGATGCGCCGCATTACTACACCGGCCGTCAGGGCAATGAGACCGAGGCGCAGTTTGTCGAACGCATCCTGCAAAACCTCGAAGACCAGATCCTCGCCGAGGACCCGGAGACCATCGCCGCGATGATCGTAGAGCCGATCACCGGCGCCTCTGGCGTGATCGTGCCCCCCGAAGGCTACTATGAAGGGCTGCAGGCGCTCTTGCGCAAACATGACATCCTGATCTGGGCGGATGAGGTCATCTGTGGTTTTGGTCGCACAGGCGCGGATTTCGGCTGCACCACCATGGGGATCAAACCGGACCTGATGACCTTCGCCAAACAGCTGTCCTCGGCCTATTTCCCGATCTCCGCCTCAGTCATTCCCGGCTGGATGTACAAGGCGATGGTGGATCAGACCAATGAGGTCGGCGTCTTTGGCCACGGCTATACCTACTCCGGCCACCCCGCCGCCTGTGCCGCCGCGCTAAAAACGCTGGAAATCTACGAGCGCGACAAGATCTTTGACCATGCCGCCGAGGTGGGCGCTTACATGCAAGCGCAGCTGCGCGAGATCTTCACCGATCACCCGCTGGTGGGTGAGGTGCGCGGCAAGGGGCTGATCGCGGCGCTGGAACTGGTCTCCAACAAGACCACCGGCGCAACAATTGCTGGCGGCAAAGGCGGCGCTGCGGCCGTCAAAGCCTGCCAGGACGCAGGCCTGATCCTGCGCGCCGTCGCCGGAAACGCGCTGGCCTTCTGCCCGCCGCTGATCATCACCAAGGCAGAGGTCGACGAGATGCTCAAACGCACCAAGACCGGCGTCGATACCGCCTATGAGGCCTTAAAATCCGAAGGCCTCCTGAACAGCTGACCCAAAACAAAAGGCGCCCCGACCAAAGCGGGCGCCTTTTCATCTTTTCATAAATATCCCGGAGCGCGAGGCAGCGCCTCGCAACAGGCTTTTCCCACACGGAAAAGCGCAACCTGCGCGTCGCAAGGCGCTCCTTTTGGTAATCCTCAGAAGACCTTGAACGTCATCGTCGTCAGCGACCGCTCGATATTGGGGATCTGCAACAGGTGGTCGTTGATATATTTGCCCACATCCTCGCCCGAGGGGATGTAGAGCTTCATCAGCAGATCATATTCCCCGCTGGTTGAATAAAGCTCCGAGTGGATCTCATGCAGCGCAATATCCTCGGCCACCTTATAGGTGGTGCCGGGTTTGCAGCGGATCTGGATAAAGACGCAGGTGGACATTTCTCGCCTCAGCTTCTGTCAGGTCTGGTTGCCCGGCAACCTCGCATGCAGCGCGAAAAAGGGCAATCCCACCCCTGAGCGCCCCTGATGCGCCACAAAGGCACTGCAGAGGCACAGCAATCCTGCGATCCCCCTTGAGCCTGCGCCGCCCCGCACCCTATAAGCCTAGGCGACAGATTGAGGATTTCACCATGCGCACAGCCCAGGTTTCCCGCTCCACCGCCGAGACGGAGATCTCCGTTTCCGTCAACCTCGACGGCAGCGGCACATATGACAATCAGACCGGCGTTGGCTTTTTTGACCATATGCTGGACCAGCTGTCGCGCCACTCGCTGATCGACATGACCATCCGCGCCAAGGGGGATTATCACATCGACGACCACCACACGGTCGAGGATACCGGTATCGCGCTGGGTCAGGCGCTGGTGCAGGCGCTTGGCGACAAGAAAGGTATCAACCGCTACGGCGAGTGCCACTTGCCGATGGATGACGCACAGGTGCGCGCCGCGCTGGATCTTTCGGCCCGGCCCTTCCTTGTGTGGAATGTGGACCTGCCCACGCAAAAAATCGGCACTTTCGACACCGAACTCGTCCGCGAGTTCTTTCAGGCGCTCGCGACCCATGGCGGCATCACCCTGCACGTCGACCAGATCCATGGGGTGAACAGCCACCACATCGCCGAGGCCGCATTCAAGGCCGTCGCCCGCGCGCTGCGCACCGCCGTCGAGGTCGACCCGCGCAAGGCCGACGCCGTACCCTCCACCAAAGGTGCGCTCTGAGGCGCGCTTGCGCCGCTTCTGCCCTGCCCCTTGATCCCGTGCCCCCTGACCCTGTGATGGCTCAAAGCCACCTCGGGGTTCACACCATCCCGAGGACGATCCTATGCTGACCGCCATCATCGACTATGAATCCGGCAACCTGCACTCCGCCGAAAAAGCGTTTCAGCGCATGGCGGCCGAGGTCGGCGCCGGTGAGGTGGTGGTGACCTCCGACGCCGATGTGGTCGCCCGCGCCGACCGGCTGGTGCTGCCGGGCGACGGGGCCTTTCCTGCCTGCGCGGCAGAATTGCGCGGCCACAAGGGCATTTATGACGCGATGGTCGAGGCCGTGGAGGTCAAGGGCCGCCCCTTCCTCGGGATTTGTGTCGGCATGCAGTTGATGGCCACGACGGGGCACGAATATTCCGAGACGCCGGGCCTCGGCTGGGTGGGCGGTGACGTGGTGAAGATCACGCCTGCGGATAGGAACCTGAAGGTGCCGCATATGGGCTGGAACGATCTGGTGATCGACACCCCCCACCCGGTGTTTGATGGCATCTCGACGGGCGATCACTGCTATTTCGTACACAGCTATCACTTCCGTGTCGCCAATCCGGCTGAACGTCTGGCGCATGTGGATTACGCCGGGGATGTGACAGCGGTGATCGGGCGCGACACCATGCTCGGCATGCAGTTCCACCCGGAAAAAAGCCAGCATGTCGGGCTCAGGATGATCGGCAACTTTCTCACCTGGACGCCCTGACACCCCGCGCTGATCTGGACGCCTGCCGCCCGAAAGGGCGGCGCGCGCAAGGGGCCCCAGGCCGCTTGCGCGCC
>NZ_JAYFER010000573.1:0-26097 GCF_055795065.1 Lyngbya sp. CCY1209 | reverse complement strand
TGATGCTAACCGACCTGAGTGGACTGACTGAACCTGTTATCAGTCCGCAGATTTCGCAGATTTTCGCAGATTGGGAAACTGTACTTATGTCTATCACATCACGAAGTTTGCAAAAGCTCCTTCGGGAGAATATATCGGGGGAGAAACCCCTCAGCATTGAGCCCGAACAGGCTCGGGAATTAGCCGAAGACTTGTGGGCGCGAGTTGAGCCGATCGCTGGCGCAGAGCGCAATGATAACTGTCACCATTACTATCGTTTTCAAGGGGGAGCAAGCGCGAACCAGACACCCAGCAACACCCTCTGTTGTTGTGTTCTGCTCACAGAATCACAGGAGCGCTGGTATCGCAATCAGACCCATTTACATTTGGTCAGGAGTCCGGAGCAACAGCTTTGGGTAGAATTGGGGGGAGAGCGATCGCCTGCCCCCGTTTCTGATATTAGTGAGGTGGTTGCCCTGGTGCAAGCCTTTATGCGGCGAGTTGAGCGGCAAAAAGCACAAGCTGCCAAGCGCCAAAAACAGAAAGACTTGAAAGTGCAAGCGATCTTGGCTCAGGTGCGTAAAATTGCCAAGGAAGATCAATTTGACTTTGCCACCGAAGTCGATAGTATTAAGCTTAAGCTGATTATTCGTCTGTCTGACAACGACTACTTTGCTATTTTGATTCCCTTTAACCAGTTCAAGGAAGTGCTACCTAAATTGCGAACCGCAATTCAGGCTCTCCGCGAGACTTACAACAGTGGCGTTCGCTTTAAAACCCATCTCAAGCGAGGCTATGGCCGTTCTAACTGGATTCGTCATCAGGATTTGTAGTTCAGTCGGGTGGGTTGGGCTCCGCCGTAATTTTTCGGAAAAACCCACAACTTTTCATCCGCGCCGTAACCCACCATTTCCTTTTTAATGCACAGTGACCGTGCTAAAAATGTAGGTTGAGTTGAATGATAGTGAAACCCAACCAATTAGACTGGTGTTGGGTTTCGTTCCTCAATCCAACTGACCGGAAAATAGCTGGATTCGTCATGAAGATTTATAGTAAACGGTAGAAGGTAAAAGAAAATGATTCGTATTGACGCCCGCGAACTCTATCAAGTTCTAGAACTGACCCCACCGGAGCAAAATATTCTCCTGGTGGGCAAGCATGGTATTGGCAAATCCGAAATGATTAGCTATTTCTACCGTCAGCGCCGCAACCTGCCCGTCATCCCCTTCTTTTTGGGTCAGATGAGCGATCCGGGGGATTTGATTGGCTTGCTCCATAAAGATGAGAAAACCGGGCGATCGGTTTTTTTACCTCCCTACTGGTGGCCCGAACCCGATCGCCCGGTGGTGCTATTTCTGGACGAACTCAACCGGGCCCGCCCCGAAATTTTGCAGGCGGTTCAAGACCTTGCCCTCAACAAAACTTTGGCTGGTAAACGCCTGCCTCCTGGCAGTATTGTCATTGCTGCGGTGAATGCGGGGGAAGAATATCAACTGACGGAACTCGATCCGGCTCTGGTGTCGCGGTTCAATCTCTACGAGTTTGCGCCGACGGTGGAAGATTGGTTGCTCTGGGCTGCTAAACAGGATATCGATTCGCGGGTGTTAACATTTATCCAACAGCATCCAGAATATCTTGATGGTGATAATCCCGATGCGGATGCGGCGATCGCCACTGCCGGCTTGATCAAAACTCCCGATCGCCGCGCTTGGGTCAAAGTTGCGGATTTTCTTCGCCATCATAAAGATCTGCAAGAAATTCACTTCAAACTGATTGCCGGTATGGTGGGGACTCGCGCCAGTCTCGCCTTTCGCCAAAGCCTCGCCAACCAACGGGGTTTGGAACCCGAGCAACTCCTGTTACAATATTCCAAGCATTCAAAACATCTAAAAGATCTGGAAATTCAGGACTTTGCCAGTTTGAACGAACGGATTTTACTTTGGCTCAATACTGGGCATTGCCCCGAAAAAAAAGCGGATCATGCCCGCAAGAATCTGTTAAAATATCTCCAGTATCTCCAGAAAGCAAAACAACAGGAGGCGATCGCCCATTTTTCTTCCCTGATTCAGGGATCTAAATTTAGTGATGCTATGGGGTTTATTGCCGAATCGATGGATCTGATTGATTTCTTGTCAGAATATTTGGAAGCGATCGAAGTGTAAACCGCCGATCACCCATTACTCATTCCTACTGTATGACGAGGAGACGAAAATGGTTCAACCTAAAAAAGAAATCCAAGTAAAAATGACTTACGACTTTACGGTTAAGATTCTTTCAGGTTCGTTAACAGGCCGTCAATTTACGGGATTTTTTACCTACGACCCCTCAACCCTGCAAGGGGAAGGAGAAGAGACTATTCTGGCTGAGGAAGTTAAATTTAAGTATTTGAGCCAATATACTCGTCAGAAGCAACACGCTCGCCTTGCGTTCAAAAATGGAATATTTCAGAGAATGATTTGGGTGGATGGGAAACAAACCGAACGATTTGGCTTTAATGCAGGGTTTAATCGATGGCAGTTTGGCCGTCCTAATGAGAATTTCATCAGACAAGGAAAAGACTATTTTGGCTATTTGAATCCTAGAACTTTTGTTGATGGGGCAGGAATTGTCAGCTACACATTACGAGAGCCAGTTTTGTCCGGCGATTCTCGTTCCGAGACGCTGCGCGATCGCAATTCTCCAAAATTACCCGAACAAATAGAAGAATTGGAAACGGTAACAGAAGCCACCAGTGGGGTTTTATTACGCTGTGATAAGATTTCAGGGAAATTGCGAATCCGGGTGATTTCTGAGGGATATAATCCAGAATTAAATGTGCAGTTTCCTCGCCGTTTGCGGGAAGAGGGGGCGACTTATGTAGTGGATGAGGTGGAATTGGTCAGCGATCGCAAATTTTACCGTCCTTTGGGCAAAATTCGCCGCCTTGTGTTACCGAAAAAGCTGCCCCTAGTTAAAGCCACGGGATCTGAACAGGATTTAGAAACGACGATTGCCACTCTAACCACACCCCTATCGTTCGATAAATTTGTTGACTGGTATCCGGAAAATGCGACCTGTAAATACGAATTACACAATGGGGCGATCGTCAAAATACCTTTAGGAACTGGAGAACATTCTAGTGTTATTGGTTTTATGGCTGGCGAACTCCACTTTGAGATTCGGCGATCGCAATTACCTTATGCAATCCCGGGGGATTGCTTACTGAAACCGATCAATGACGAATCCGGCTACCAACCTGATATTATTGTTCTGAATAAAGCGCAACTAGCCGAGGAACCCCGTTGGCAGAAAGAATCGATTATTACGAAGGGAAATTCCGTGGGACTGGCTATAGAGGTTGTCAGTACAAACTGGCAAGATGATTATCTGAGGAAAGTCGGGGAATACGAACTGATGGGGATATCCGAATACTGGATTGTGGATTATTTAGGTTTGGGCGGACGACGGTTTATCGGCGATCCCAAACAACCGACTCTCTCTGTTTATCAACTGGTGGATGGGGAGTATCAGGTCACGCTGTTTACCGGAAACGAGAGGATTAAATCTTTAGCTTTCCCGGAATTGCAACTGAGTGCCGCAGAGATTTTTGCCGCCAAAACTATAACAGACACATGAATTCGATCCCCCCCAACCCCCCTTAAAAAGGGGGGAGAATCTGCTCCCCCCCAGCCCCCCTTGAAAAGGGGGGAGAATCTGCTCCCCCCCAGCCCCCCTTGAAAAGGGGGGAGAATCCGGAAGTCCCCCTTATTAAGGGGGATTTAGGGGGATCATTTATAACTAGCAACTTGGGTTAAGTATATTAAATGCGATATGAAGATGAAACCGATCGCCCGTTACCGTATTGCTCGAATTGTGGAAAAGTGGCTACTTGTTGAACCCCTGTTACTGGCTGTTTGGACCAGTCACGCCTTAGTCTCTGAGCCGCGCATTCAAACCATTCGCGTGCAACGGGGTAGGATTGAGTACAATCCGAATTTTATCGCGCAATTGAGCGATCGCCACCTGGAAGCCACCCTGCGCTTTGAAGCGCTACGGATTCTTCTCAAACACCCCTACAGTCGCCGCCAAGCGCACTCCACCATTAGCTATACTGCCAGCAATTTAACACTCCAAGAATACTTGCAAACCGAGTTGCCGTTTCCTCGATCGCGGGATGTTTTTGGCGATCGCACCTATGACCAACAATTCTTCGAGTTCTACTACCACAAATTGCTCGCTCTAGTTCCCCCCTTTTTAAGGGGGGCTAGGGGGGATCAACAGTCCCCCAGTTCGGAGGGGGAAGCATCCGGCACACCGATGGCAGGGACGGGTACAGCCGAAGCGATGGAAGCGTCCGGACCCGCTCAATCTGACTCGTCTGATTCGGAATCTGAACCAGCTTCAACCCCTGGTAATCGCCCCCCGGATCTCCTAGAAGTTTATACCGACGCCAATTTGAGCGGTGTGGAAAATACCGATCAGTGGGATCGAGATGAATTATTGAGCGATCGCCTGGATGACTTGGTGAAAATGGCTCAAGCTAATGACAGTTGGGGCAGCATTGGCGGCAAATTGCGGGAACAGATTTTGGCGAATCTGCACCCGAAGCTGGACTATCGGGCGGTTTTACGCAAGTTTCGCACCTCTATCCTCAGCCAACAGCGGCGGCTAACCCGGATGAAACCGAATCGCCGCTATGGGTTCGCCTATATGGGCAGTCGTCGTGATTTTACCACCCGATTGTTGTTTGCTATTGATGTGAGTGGCTCGATGGGAACTAAAGAGCTACAGCAGGGGTTTTCGGTGGTTAATCGCTTTTTTAATTATGGCGTGGAGGCGATCGATGTGATTCAATTTGATACGGAGATTACAACCGATGTGATGACCTTCCGTCGTGCCCAGCGGGAAGTGCAATTAACGGGACGAGGCGGAACAAATTTTGCCCCGGTTTTGGCTTATCTGGACGAACATCGGGATTATGATGGTCTAATTATTTACACGGATGGTTATGCTCCCTGCCCTCAGCCGCCCCAGAATCGGCGGACTCGGATTCTGTGGTTGTTTGTGAGCGAGACGCATTACCGGAGTTGTTATCCCAATCTAGAGCATCTGGGGGAGGGGGCTTATCTTAAAGCGAGTGCTGCACAATGAAGGAATCGGGAGCGTGAGGAGAACGTCACAATAACTAAAGGAGTTGCGATCGCATTGCAGATCGGCTCTAGAAGTCTTCTCTGTCTGCGGGAAGCAAAAGTTTTCGATATAATGCTAAGTATACATTTTTCACTCATGCCAGTTTATGAACTACCGAGACATCATTACAATTGAGCCTGAAAAACGGGGTGGTAAGCCCTGCGTCCGTGGCTTGCGGATTACAGTCTATGAAGTGCTTGAGTACCTGGCATCCGAGATGACTGAAGCAGAAATTCTCGACGATTTTCCCGATCTGACGCGAGAAGATTTAAAAGCCTGCATTGCTTATGCTGCTGACCGCGAACGTCGGTTTATGACTGCCCCATTATCCCCATGAAATTATTGTTTGATGAAAATCTATCGCCTAAATTACCAAACCGTTTGAGCGATCTTTTCCCAAACTCGCTTCACGTTCGAGATGTGGGCATGAAAGCGACAATCGACCCAATGGTTTGGGATTATGCAAAAGATAATGACTTAATGATCGTCTCGAAAGATGCCGATATGCACGATCGGAGTTTGGTATTTGGAAATCCACCGAAAGTGATTTGGCTTCGCCTTGGGAACTGTTCGACATTACAAGTTGAAAATTTGCTGCGTCGAGAGTTTGGCGCGATCGCATTATTTTACGAAGATGAGACTTTATCCCTGCTGGCTTTATCATGATGCGCCCGGCGTTTACCTAGTGCGATCGCAGACATTTTGTTGTGCGATCGCTTGCTAGACTCCCACTCCAAACAGCCAGTACGAATTGATCGGCGATCGCACGATACCAGACCCCAATATGGTGGGGAAATATCTGATACCTATTATCCATTACCACGCGAAGTATATGTCCGACAGCAGCTTTAAAACCCTTGCCAACGAATTTGATATTTATCTTAATACCAATAGATTTTAATCATCAGACTTAAAATATTTCGGATGTACAACTGACGACTCAGTTATCATCGGCATATATATTAGCCTGTCTGATCTCACCAATCCACGAAGCGAGGATTTTTGCTATGAGCTTGGGAATAGATTCCCAAGCGGTGTTGATATCTCAACCGTTTAGTTCCGAGCATTCAACCGGATTTGAGATTATTTCCGACAATCAAAGCGCGATCGCTCAACTCACAGCTCAACTTTTAAAACCCTTGTAAATTCCAAATTTAAATGTGGTTGATTTTCAGATAGCAGTGTGAAATGATTCGCGAAAATTTGAGCGGCTCAAAGCCCCCAGAATTGGGGGTTTGGGGGCTAGAATATTTTCAAATGACTCCCGATTGCTATAGTGCCAGATTCCCAAGTTATAGCGCTGCGTGCGGTTATTTGTACCATCAAGAATCGAGTCGAACCCGGTGCGTTCCCAACTCTCGCCGACCCACTGAAGCGATCGCACATGAGCGGGAACGCCCCCTAAAATTGACTCTGAGTCCCCCTTGTTAAGGGGGATAATGGGGGATCGTGTTAGTCCCCAATCGAATTAAACGACAAACACTTGAGTGCCGGGTTCTGCTTCCAAACTGTCGGCCATTTTCTCGCCGTCGTGGAACGCCGCCAACACCACATCGCTGGTTTTCCCCCAGGCGATCGCACCCGAGGCGTCGAGGCCGATCGCACCCAGATCTCGTTGATTTTGGGTCGATTCCGCAAACGATCGCTCGAACGCCTCCTTCAACGACAAACCGTCCGTCACCCGAATCACAATCTTCGCCGCCAGACACTCGTCGATGATATCCTCGCCGATGCCGGTACAACTCACCCCGGCTTTGGCGTTGGCATAATTCCCCGCCGGCATCGCTGAATCGCTGACCCGGCCGATCCGCTCAAACCCCTTGCCACCGGTGGAAGTGCCCGCCGCGATCGCGCCATTTTGATCCAACGCCACCACCCCGATGGTGCCGCGGCCCGCCTCGGCATCCTCGGCCACCACGTTCGCCATTTTGCGGTTAAAATCCTGCTTGCGGTCTTCGATCCACTCGTAGAGGCGACGGTCCGTCAGGGGGTCAAACTTCGGTACATTCAACTCCCGCAGCAATTCCGCCGCGCCGTAATCCGACAGGACGCGATCGGGGCACGTTTGCAGGAATTTCGCCAACTCGATGGGATTTTTGACCCGCGAGACGTTGATCACCCCGCTGAACCGCTGCAACGTGCCGTTCATCAACGCCGCACTCATGCGGATCTGTCCGTCGGACTGCAACACCGACCCCACCCCGGCGTTGAACAGGGGATCATCTTCGAGCAACTGAGAGCCTCGGACGACCGCATCTTCAGCCGCCGTCCCGTTTTCGAGCCGGCCGTAAACTTCGGCCAAAATTCGCTGGAGAGAATTGCGGACGGTTTCGACGCCTCCCTTACCTTGCAGGGAACTCCCGGCTCCGCCGTGTATGATTAATTTGGGTTGCACCTTAACACTCAACAAATGAAACGATCAATTATTCAGTGTCTCACCCCATCGCAACTTTTATGAGGGTGTGGGAAAGTCAAAATTCCCGACTCCCTACGACCGACTCCCGACTCCCTACGACCGACTCCCCACTTCCCGTTTCAATTGGAACTTGATCGCCGCCGCCGACACCGTTCCGAGCAGTATTTGACCTCATCCCAACAGTCCGCCCACTTCTTGCGCCAAGTGAAGGGGCGATCGCAGACCGGACAAATTTTGGTGGGCAGGTCGGACTTCGAGGGCTGACGCGCCATGTTAAGTTATTTGAGTGGGTAATGTAATAAGTTGAAATATTATATCATTTTCGATGTCGCAGACTCCGGGAGAAGCAGCGTTAGACAAAATACGGATCGTTTTGGTGGAGCCGGCCGGGGCCTTGAATGTGGGGTCGATCGCGCGGGTGATGAAAAATATGGGATTGCGGCAACTGGTGTTGGTGAATCCCCACTGCGATCCCCGCGGCTCCGAAGCGCGGCGGATGGCCGTCCACGCCGCAGATGTTCTAGAATCGGCGACAATTGTGGACAGCTTGCCCGAGAGTCTGACGGGGTGTCAGCGTGCGATCGCCACCACGGCCCGCGATCGCACGGGTCTGGGAAATATGGACACCCCCCGCCGGGGACTCTCCTGGCTCCTCGACGCCCCCGCCGCCCTGATTTTCGGCCCGGAAGATCGGGGGTTGAGCAACGAAGAACTCAACTACGCCCAACGCACAGTCCGCATTCAGACGGGCGACGCTTACCCCTCCTTGAACCTGGCCCAAGCCGTGGCCGTCTGTTGCTATGAATTGCGGCAACTGGCCGAACCGGACATCAATTCCCCGGACGTTTCCTCCCCCTCGGATGCCCCCCTGGAACTGCTCGAAGGATATTACCGGCAACTTGAAACCCTGTTGCTCAAAATCGGCTATCTCTATCCCCACACGGCCACCAGCCGCATGGAGAAATTTCGGCACCTGTTCAACCGCGCCCAACTTTCGGCCTCGGAAGTCGCCATGTTGCGGGGTATTCTGTCTCAAGTCGAATGGGCGTTGACCAACCTCCCCCGGGACGCGGTTAGTGATACCCTGAAAACGTCGCCCGACCCTTCGGGGGGCGAATCGTGCGATCCTCCGGAGCTCTAATCTCGGCAAGGTCAGTCTTGAAGCCGGAAGTTGTATTGTACAGTTTGTGATTATTTTTAGGTGTTAGGTGTGGCCCAGCGGTATCCCCGTCGCTCATTTTTATCGATCGTATCCCAGTGGGGGTCCAACTCCAAGCGGTCCAGAGGCTCCCGGCGCCGTCCTGACCGGCGACGGCAGCGATCGCGCCCTTCCCCCCAATTGCCGCCTTCGGATCTGCGTCCTTGGCCGGAGAATTTACCCTCCGGACAGTATCCGCCGGCGAATCCCAACCGACGGGCGTCCGTTGATCCGGTGGTGGCCCAACTGCGACGGCAACCGCCGCCGCCTCGGAAGAAATCCCGGCGCCGACAACCCCCCCCGAACCGCCGTCGGGTGCAACCGCCTCCGAGGGGCGGTTCTCCGATGCGATCGGCTAACGTGGTGCCGATGGACGGCGCGAGTCCGGTTCCCCAACCCCAGAATGTCAATTCTCGGGAACAACCGCACCCCCGTCCGAAACGGCGGGTCGTCCGGCGACATCGCCCGGTTTCGCCGATGGTTTACGGCGCCCGCCTGCTGATTTTGGGGATCGGCATCGGCGTGATTTCGGGGACGGTTCTCTCGATCCTCAATTCTTTGGGCCGTTCGAGTGCCGGGGCGATGGCGGAGGCGAATTTGGCATCGGAGGAAATGGAAGCGGGACAGGTCAATGATACTTTGCCCCTGTCCCTGCAATTCAATCGAGAAATGCGGGAGTTGAAAACACAAGTGCAAACCCTCGCCGAGGAAACCCCGGAAATTGACCCCGGTTTGATGGTGCTGGATTTGCAGACGGGGAACTATGTGGGGTTGGGCGATCGCACCCAGTTTCCCGCTGCGAGCACGATCAAAGTGCCGATTCTGGTAGCGTTTTTTCAGGCGGTGGATGCGGGGGAAATTCGCCTCGACGAGATGCTGACGATGACAGAAGCGGACGTCGCCGGGGGGGCGGGGGAGTTGCAATACCAGCCGACGGGAAGCGAATACACGGCCTTGGAAGTGGCGACCCAAATGATTGTCATCAGCGACAATACGGCGACCAATATGATTATCGATCGCCTCGGCGGCGCCGAGATCCTCAACCGGAAATTCCGCAGTTGGGGGCTCCAGGATACGGCGATTCGCAACCCGTTACCCGACCTCGACGGGACGAATACGACGACGCCCCGAGATCTGGTGAGCTTGATGGCCCAACTGCACCAGGGGGGGTTGCTGTCGATGACGTCGCGCGATCGCTTGTTGCGAATTATGGTGCAGACCGAGAATGACAGTCTCTTGCCCGCTGGGTTGGGGCGGGGTGCGATTATCGCCCACAAAACCGGAACCCTGAGAATGCTACTCGGGGATGTGGGGTTGGTCGATCTGCCCAACGGAAAGCGCTACATTCTGGCGGTTCTGGCCTCCCGACCGGACGAAGACATGGCGGCACAATCCCTGATTCAGGAGATGTCCCGCACGGTTTACGAGTATTTCGACCGGGACCCCGCCGCCATACAACCCGAACCCACCCCCCTCGACATTCCCCTGGAGGAAGGCGACCAAACGCGGGAATAGGGAATCAATTGCGATCGTTGTCAATTGTCAATTATCACTGATTAATTCTCAATACCCACCCCCTCGACATTCCCCTCGAGGAAGGCAAGGAAACGCGGGAATCGGGAATCAATTGCGATCGTTGTCAATTATCAATTGTCAATTATTAATTGATTCAAGGTGTCCATTCGGTATCGGAACCCTGCCCCCAGAAGCCCTCATATTTGGTGACGCGGACATCGCCGAGGACTTTGGTTTGGCAGGCCAGACGGCGCCCGGAGGACGGGGAGTGGGGCGGGAGGGACATCCGGGTTTTTTCCCGCCACTGGGGTTCGGAAACTTCCCCCTCGACGGCGACGCAGCAGGTGCCACAGGTGCCGATGCCGTGACAGTTGATGGTGGATGCCTGGCCGTTGTAGAGGTCGATGTCGTTGTCGAGTAAGACCTTGCGGAGGTTGGCTTCGCGATCGCAGGTGATGGTTTTCCCTTGGGCTTGAATTTGTGGCATAGAATGCACTCCTAAAATCGGTTTTGTTAAAAAAAGCGGATGCTGACAATAATGATAGTAGCAAAACCGGATTTTTGGGAGCACCCGGTTTTTGGGTGCAATATAGCTCTCAGGTATCAGCTTTTGGTCAGTCGCCCCAAATTGATAAATATCGGGCTGGGGCGATGTCCTCGTCGATCCCATCGGGCGATCGCCATCAATGCTCTATTCGGAAATCGATTCGCAATCCTATGCGAGAGGATTTGTGCTGGTAGGGGCGCCTGGCTTGCGCCCTTGGGAATTGATTCCCAAGCGGTTCGGATATTTAACCGGATTCGATGTGATGGATCGATTCGGGTCGTTTGATAACTGTCGCCACATCTTCAAAACAATTGCAATCAATGATATCAATGCCATTGGCGAAATCATTGAAATTAGATTTCTCTGACATCGGATATTTGAGTCCCAATCGAGTTTAACACCAAAGAATCGAAGCGCGATCGCCCGTTCATAATTTTTAACACGACCGACATCAAATTGATGAGATAATTTGAAGTTCAACAAAACGGGGGAATGGGCTGGGGGGAAGGCGCGATCGCCCGAATGTGAAAATAAAGTTTAGATCTGCCCGAATGGCAAGTCTTCATTCCATACTGAAAGGCGGGGGTAAAAATGTGTCCGCTCCGCCATGAGTCAAATCGCGCCGCCGGACACCGCACCAACTAGCGAAGATCAGCCATGAGTAAGCCACTTTGGATCTATGACACGACCCTGCGAGACGGAGCCCAGCGCGAAGGAATTTCCCTCTCCCTAGAAGATAAACTCCGCATCGCCCGCACCCTCGACCGCCTCGGGATTCCCTTTATCGAAGGGGGTTGGCCCGGTGCGAACCCCAAGGACGTGCAACTATTCTGGCGACTCCAGGAAGAACCCCTCACCCAAGCCGAAATCGTCGCCTTCTGTTCCACCCGCCGCCCCAACGTCCCCGCCGCCCAAGATCCCGGCCTGCAATCCATCCTCTCCGCCGGCACCCGCTGGATTACCACCTTCGGCAAATCCTGGGATCTGCACGTCACGGAAAGCCTGAAAACCAGTCTGGATGAAAACTTGGCGATGATTCGCGATACCGTCGAATTTTTCCGCAGCCAGGGGCGCCAGGTAATTTACGACGCCGAGCACTGGTTCGACGGCTACAAGCACAACCCGGACTACGCCCTGGAAACCCTGAAGGCGGCGGCGGACGGGGGTGCCCGGTGGCTAGTCCTCTGCGACACCAACGGCGGCACCCTCCCCCACGAAGTCGCCGAAATCACCCGCATCGTCGCCGAGGCGGTTTCCGGGTGGGGTGAGGACCGGCGCCAAATCGGCATCCACACCCACAACGACTCCGGGACGGCCGTGGCCAACGCCCTAGCCGCCGTCATGGAAGGGGCGGAAATGGTGCAGGGGACCGTCAACGGCTACGGGGAACGGTGCGGCAATGCAGACCTGTGCACGCTGATGCCGAATTTGCAATTGAAATTGGGCTATTCTTGCATGGAACCGGAACAGTTGAAACAACTGGCGGAGTCGAGTCGGTTCGTCAGCGAGGTGGTGAATTTGGCGCCGGACGACCATGCGCCCTTCGTGGGTTTGTCGGCCTTCGCCCACAAGGGTGGCATCCACGTTTCGGCGGTGGAACGCAACCCTTTGACCTACGAACATATCGCCCCGGAAACGGTGGGAAATAAGCGGCGAATCGTGATTTCCGACCAGTCCGGGTTGAGCAATATTTTGGCGAAGGCTCGAAATTACGGTATCAACCTCGATCGCGACGACCCCGCCAGTCGCAAACTCCTCCAAGAGTTGAAAGAACTGGAACATCAGGGCTATCAATTCGAGGCGGCGGAGGCGAGTTTTGAACTGCTGATGCGGGAGGCATTGGGGACTCGGAAACAGTGGTTTGAAATTCGCGGTTTTCAAGTACACTGCGATAAGTCAAATGTGGAGACTTGCAATGCTTTGGCGACGGTGAAAGTGATTGTCAGCGATCGCGAAATATTGGAAGTCGCGGAAGGCAACGGGCCGGTTTCGGCCCTGGATGCGGCCCTGCGAAAAGCCCTGCAAAATTTCTACCCGGAAATCGCGGAATTTCAACTGCGGGATTACAAGGTGCGGATTTTGGACGGGCGGGCCGGGACCTCGGCGAAAACCCGGGTGTTGGTGGAGTCGAGTAACGGACACCGGCGATGGACGACGGTGGGCGTCTCCTGCAACATCCTCGACGCCTCCTATCAGGCGGTGGTGGAGGGGTTGGAATACGGGTTGATGTTGCAGTGGCAAACGAGTCAAGATTCGGTGACATTGACCGAATCGAAGGTGTAGGGAGAATCCCCCTCAATCAGCAAGGCTCTTTCATTTTCCCCCGAAAAATGGCTGGGGAAGCAGAGGAAGCAGAGGAAGAGGGGGGGAGAGGAAGATTTTTCAGAATGAAAAGGTATTCTTAACCCGAAAAAACTTTCGCCCCCTCCCCCCGTCACCGATTCTCCCCGTCTCCCACGACAATTTTTAACCGAGAATGAAACGGCTCTGCCCTTAATAAGGGGGACGTTGAGTTGTGTCCTGCGTGTCGGCGGATCGAAAAGCTGAAAAATTGATGATAACTGAGTCGGGTGGTGATGGAGATCATTTATAGTCTTTGTAGCAGTTGGAGCGATCGCAAAACCGGTCGGGACATCGGCAAATTCCCCAAATGGCTCGGAGTCAAACTTCGACTTTCGGCTGACCGCTGATAGCCGGCTGCTGAGAGCTAGATCTCAACCCGCAGTTTGGATTTCCCACAGACCCATTTTGAATTGGAGAAAACCATGCAAAATCCCAAAGAAGCCATCCAACGAGTGACGGGTGCTTTCGCCCTCATCGACAGTTTGAAACGCCACGGCGTGCAGCATATTTTCGGATATCCGGGGGGTGCAAATCTGCCCATCTACGACGAAATTTATCGCGCCGAACAGGCGGGGGAACTCAAGCACATCCTCGTCCGCCACGAACAGGGCGCCGCCCACGCCGCCGACGGATACGCCCGGGCGACGGGGAAAGTGGGGGTCTGTCTGGCGACGTCGGGGCCGGGGGCGACGAATTTGGTGACGGGGTTGGCGACGGCCTACATGGATTCCGTGCCGGTGGTGGCGATCACTGGGCAGGTGCCGCGGGGCGCCTTGGGGACCGATGCGTTTCAGGAAATCGACATTTTTGGCATTACATTGCCCATCGTCAAACACTCCTACCTGGTGCGCGATCCGGCCGATCTGCCCCGGGTCGTCGCCGAGGCGTTTCACCTAGCCGGCAGTGGCAGGCCCGGACCGGTCCTGATCGACATTCCCAAGGACGTGGGGAACGACCCCATCGACTATACGCCGGTGGAACCGGGGACGGTGCGGCGGACGGGATACCGGCCGACGGTGCGGGGCAACCCCCGGCAGATCAACCAGGCGTTGCAGTTGATCTCGGAGGCGAAGAAGCCGTTATTGTATGTGGGCGGCGGGGCGATCATGGCGGCGGCCCACCCCGAAATTGCCGAATTGGCCGATAAGTTCCAAATTCCGGTGACGACGACGCTGATGGGGAAAGGGGCCTTCGACGAAAATCATCCCCTGGCGTTGGGGATGTTGGGGATGCACGGGACAGCCTACGCCAATTTTGCCGTTAGCGAGTGCGATTTGTTGATCGCCGTGGGGGTGCGGTTTGACGATCGCGTGGCCGGGACCGGGGAGAAATTCGCCCACGATGCCAAGGTGATCCACATCGACATCGACCCGGCGGAGGTGGGGAAAAACCGGACGACGGACGTGCCCATCGTCGGGGACGTGCGGCAGGTGTTGGGGGATCTGTTGCAGCGGAGTCACCAGTTGGGGATGGAGGGGAAGCCGGAACAGACGCGGGAATGGTGCGATCGCATCAAGGAGTGGCGATCGGACTATCCCCTCGATGTCCCCCAACCGGAGGACGGGATATCGCCCCAGGAGGTGCTGGTGGAACTGGCCCGCCAGGCGCCCGATGCCTTCTACACCACGGACGTGGGCCAACACCAGATGTGGGCGGCGCAATTCCTCAAAAACGGGCCCCGGCGGTGGATGACGAGCGGCGGTCTGGGGACGATGGGCTACGGCCTGCCCGCCGCCGTGGGGGTGAAGGTGGCCCAGCCGGACGATGCGGTGATTTGTATCAGCGGCGACGGCAGTTTCCAGATGAATATGCAGGAGTTGGGAACTCTGGCCCAGTATGGCATCGGCGTGAAGGTGGTGATTTTGAATAACGGCTGGCTGGGGATGGTGCGGCAGTGGCAACACCTGTTTTATAGCGATCGCTACGAGGCGACCAATTTGGAGGAGGGGACGCCGGAATTTGCCCGCTTGGCGGACGTTTACGGCATCGAGGGAATCACGGTTCGCCGCCGGGAGGATCTCCAAGGTGCGATCGCCCAGATCCTCTCCCACAACCGCCCGGTGATTTTGGATGTCCGCGTCACCCGCAACGAGGACTGCTACCCGATGATCGCCCCGGGGCACGACAACCGCGACATGATGGGTTTGCCGAGTTAGGATAAAAGAAAACCCGGTTTCTTCGAGTCCCCACCAGATGCTTAGAAACCGGGTTTCTATCAATATCTCGATGGAGAACCAAAGTCGCTTCTAGAAACCCGGTTTCTTTTCTGATTTTTACCATCTAGCCCAATCTTAAAGCTCAATTAGCAATGGAAAAATGCGATGAAAGGAATTCAATTTGTCGTCAATGAAGCCGGGGAGAAGCAGGCGGTTATCATTGATTTGGAAGAGTGGGGGGAGTTGTGGGAAGATTTTTATGATGTTTTGGTTGCCCATACCCGTCAAGATGAAGAAGAAGTGTCTTGGGAGGAGTTGAAGCAAGAAATCGAGGCTGATGCTAATGGCGGATGAAAGTTATAGCAATCGGAAACCATTTGTAAAATTGTCCGGCCCCCAAACCCCCAATACTGGGGGCTTTGAGTCGATCAATTTTTCACGAATCATTTCACACTGCTATATACCGTTCGCTTGGAGAAGTCGGCGGCTAAGGAGTTGCGAGGGTTGAATATCGAACTTCAGTTACGCATCGGCTCGGCGATCGATAATTTGGGTCTAGAACCGCGTCCCGAAGGGGTAGTAAAGTTGAAGGGAGACGATAATTCCTATCGGATTCGGATCGGTGATTATCGGGTTGTTTATGCGATCGACGACCGCAATAAAATCGTGCGTATCATGCGCGTGAGGCATCGGCGGGATGTTTATCGCAGTTAAATCGAAATCGCGGTTGTCTGGGTTGTAGATGCCCAGAAACCGGGTTTCTTTTCCGAATCCGTGGTTAGAATAGTAAAAATACCACAAATTTAGGGGAAGATTGACATGATTTCGCCCAAATTGTTAGAACTGGCTCGCGAAGTCAGAAATCTATCTTTATCCGAACAACAATGGCTGCTGGAACGGTTGGCAAAACAGGTGCAAAGCCAAACCAAAAGCACGGGCAAATTTTCCGACCCTTCCGCAGTGGAACGACAACTTCAGGAACTTGCGGAAGATCCGGATATTCAAAGAGAAATCGCGGAAATTAATCGAGAATTTGCAATTGCAGAAATGGACGGACTAGAAGACTGATGACGATTCAACGAGGAGAGATCTATTTTGTCAATCTAAACCCAATTCAGGGAAAAGAACAGGCGGGAACTAGACCCGTTTTGGTCGTATCTATAGATGCTTTGAATCGATTGCCCCTCGTTGTGACGGTCGTTGTGGGAACAAAAGGCGCGAACATTCGTAGAGATTTACCAACCAATATCAGAGTTTTTCCCGAAGAAAGCGGACTGCCTTTAGAAACAGTTTTTCTCTGTTTTCAAATGCGCTCACTCGACCAAAATCGATTTCCCAAACAGCCGAGCGGTCGATTATCTCTCGAAAAAATGTTAGAAGTTGAAGAGGCGATTCGCTATTGTCTGGGTTTGTAGATTCCTAGAAACCGGGTTTCTATCAATATCTTTGCTTCTCCACCGACACGCTCTTAGAAACCCGGTTTATTTTCGGACAAATCAAACCTCTTGCAAATAGTGATATAAATTGGCGATCGCCAGGGGTGACGCCGGGTTGAGGTGTTTGGGAATTAACGCCGTGTAGCCGGCTTCTCGGGCGCGATCGCTGACGGTTTGAATGTAGGTTTCCCGCAGTTGCGGACTCATCATGCCAACGCCACCCCCGAACAACTGAAAGCCGAAATCGAATGGCTCGATCGCCAAAAGGAAAGCCTCAAACAAGTCCAGCAGGAAATCGAAGCGGTTTTAAACCCAGCCGGTTGAGTCCCAATGAGCCGTCAAAGTCCCCCTTATTAAGGGGGATTTAGGGGGATTTTTCCCTTTGCAAGGCGGGAGAATTGAACTCAAAGTCCCCGTTTGAGTCGAAGCGAAGTATCCTTCACCCGGCCAAGTGACGGGCCATGCAACCGTAATTTAAAGGAAGATGAACAACGGTTCGGGGTTACTTTTGCAACTGCGCTAAAATGGAGACGGCTGAAAATGGAAAAATGGTCCCAGGGACAGTCCGGCTCGGTGGAGCGATCGCCCCCGGGGTCGAGAGGTGGAGGAACGGTCCATTTTGAGCCCAAACCTGTCCTTTTGTAACCCAAAACTGGGGGGTGGAAGCACCAAAAATGAAACAACTCGGAACCCATATCGTCGTGGACGCTTGGCAATGTCCCGCAGAGGTATTGAACGATCCGGACCGCATCCGTCACGCCTTATTGGATGCGATCGCCGCCGGAAGCGCGACCCTCATCGATCTCTGCGTTCACCAGTTCAGTCCCCACGGCGTCACCGCCACGGCCACCCTGGCCGAATCCCACATCGCCATCCACACCTGGCCGGAATACGGCTATTTTGCCGCCGATTTATTTTTCTGCGGACAAGGCGAACCCGACAAGGCGGCGGAGGTGCTAAAAACTCGCTTGCAGGCCAAACAGGCGCGGGTGAAGGAATTCTGTCGCGGCATGGATTTGGAACCCGCCGCCATCCCCGGCCATCTCGTCCTGGAACCTGCATACCATTCAAATTCGACACTGTTGAGCATTTAAAGCCACATCCTACTGCTACGTCAGACTTAATACGTTGGGTTGCCGAAAGTCAAAGAAGTTTCTGGGAAGGACTGATGCATCGAGTCGATCCGGCATTTGAGTACAGACACGGCAGTAGGATTTTGTCGTGTCTTCTTTCACTCTCAGGCCGGTCGGACTCAAACGCTACATCGAGTCGTTTCGCGTCGAATTGAAAATTTCAGTAAAGCTATCCCCCTATCTTTATAAAGATTCGGTAAAGCCATACATCGAAAGTTGACCATATAAACACGGTTATGTAAGATAGTAATTGAACTGGAGCAGCGACATTTTTTATAAGGTTGTGTTTGCCGACCGGATTTCAAAGCCCAAATTAAATTGCAGTTTAGCGGTAGATTTAAGAGCCAATTTACAAAGTCGCTGAAAGGCTTTTTTTGACTGGACTTCCCCAAAAAATATCCGTCGAATATGTAAGAGCGCTGCTGCCTTGTTCGCGAACTATTCAAGTATCTTTAGAGCGGATTTATGATGCCCTTTAAATCCCGGCGTTGCAGGACATCATTGGCAACGTTTACGGGGTTTGTGGACTGCCAAAACTGGATTTTGGCAACGGATTAAAACCGATCCGGACTGGGTTTACCAATCAGCTCTTCAGGTGGTTTGGACCGACCGGCTCGCAGCGTGACAAGCTGAAAACCCTGAATCGGGAGAAAAAAAATGAAAATCGATCGAAAAATCGTTCAAAAAGCATCGATGCTCTTAACCGGAACGACGGTCTTCTTCTTGGGAGCAACAGGTTCAGTTAAAGCGTTCGATATCACTCCCACCAGCAACGGTGAGACTTTAGTTGACAATATCTTGGGTGAAGGCATCACAGTCGTACCGGGTTCTGTTTCATATACTGGTGCCGAGTGTGCATCGGGAACATTTACTGGCGGAGCGGCATCTGGTATCGGCATCGAATCCGGAATCCTCTTAACCACCGGTTGTGCGACTGATGCAGCCGGACCCAATACCTCGGATGCGACGACAACCAGCAATGGGTTTTTCGGGGATTCCGATCTGAACGCTCTCATTCCGGGGTATATGACCTACGATGCAACGATCCTAGAATTCGACTTTGAGTCGGAAGGGGGCGACCTGTTTTTTAACTATGTCTTTGCCTCGGAAGAATACAACGAATATGTCAACAGTTCATTTAATGATGTTTTCGGCTTCTTCCTCAATGGGGTTAACATTGCCCTGATTCCGGGAACTGATACGCCAGTTGCAATTAATACGGTCAATAATGGGAATCCGTTCGGCGGGATCAATGCCAGCAACCCCGAGTTGTACAACAACAACGATTTCAGTGATGGCGGCGGAAGTTACAACATTGAGTACGACGGTTTTACAAATGTCTTTACCGCCAAATTTTTGGACTTGACTCCGGGAACTCACACGATCAAATTGGCGATCGCGGATGCCGGCGACCCGTTTTTGGATTCGGGCGTTTTCATTCAAGCCAATAGTTTTTCTGACAAGAAAGGAGTTCCCGAACCCACTTCTGTCTTCGGTCTGTTGGCCGTCGGCGCTTTGGGGGCGACCGCTTTCAAGGGCAAACAGAAAACCGCTCGTTAGGACTCACCGAATAGAATAGAGGTATAAACTCACTCAGAGCGGGTGGAACGGCTTTTGAGAATCGGGAATGGGGAAATGGCTTTCCCCATTTCCCAACCCTTCATCGCCAGTTCGGCTCATCAGTGGTGTCGGGTGCGTTTCCCCGCTATTTATCAGCGGTCTGAATAGTCGCGTTCGGTGCGTGCCCACCGATTCATTATCGGCGAAGTCGGCCGGTGACGGTCGGGAACGCACCCTACAATTGGCTACAACGTCAGTTGGGTGAGGTTTTGGAATAGCCAATAGTCCTGATAGTCCAACAGCAGGATATCGATCGCTTCCTCTAAATCCACGTCCAAATCGCGGTTTTGGATATCGACGATCGCCTGATAAATTAACTCGAAGGTGATGCGTTTGTCGCGATCCAACAGCAGGAAGTGGCCGTTATTGGCGTGGCAAAATTTCTCGAATTCCGCCTGACTGGATTTTCCGGAAACCAGATCTTCTCGTGCATCCCGGCACAGGTGAAAGTGGATGTCGGGCCGATCGCTCAACAGTTCATTGAGATTCCGAATCCGGTGATAAAACCGGGTGCCGCTTTGGTGCAAAAATGCGATCGCGAATAAGTGGGTGGAGGTTCGGATCACCAAATGCTCCGGAAGCACCCGCTTTCCGAGCCTCAAAATCTCCACGTCCAGGGGGGATAACACCAATTTCAACGATTCAATGATCGTCGTCAATTTCCCGAAATCGTCGCTCTCGGAAATGATCGCCGGTTTGCCGTAGTTGCTTTCCAACATCCCCCGCTGCGATCGCAAATAATCCTCGAATTCGCTCCGCACCGAGGTTTTGATCGGCGATCGCGCCGCCATGCCGCTGGGGAAGACGCGGACGATATTTTCCCCGTCCGCCAAGTTCAACATATTCGCCAACTTGGCGACAATTTCTTTCAGGTCTGTCACTTCCTCCGTCAACTGGTTGATCTGCTTTTCCATCGTCGCCAGCACCCCGTGGGAGTTGGATTTGCTCGGACGCTTCGGCAGGGCAATGCCGTCGATTTTGTAGCGGTAATAGTCGGCGGCGGCGTTCAAAACCGAGCGGATGGAAGGCCCGCTCAAAATATCGCGAATTTCCTGGGGTTCAAATAACTCGTCAATGGTGACATCCTGCACTTCGGATTTCAGGTTTAGCAATTGCTTCAACTGTTCGTCGGACGGCTTGTTGAGGAGGATTTGAGATTGGGAGATGCGATCGACAATGGAACCGTCGAAAACGAGTTGGAACTGTTCCCAGCGATCGGGAAATAAGTTTAAAATAATCAAACTGTTGGGGACGTGGGTGAAAATTTCCTTCACCGCCTCGCCAAAACTTTGCAGCAGCCGTTCGTTGTGCTTTTGACTCAACCCCTCCAACTGATCGAAAATAATAATCAGGGGCTCGTCCAACAGGGACAGTTTGCCGAACACCTCCAACGCCGCCAGGGAAATTTCTTCCCGACTCATATCCTCCCCCCAGCTTTCCAAACCGACTTTATCCAGTTCTTCCTGGGAGACATCGTTCATCGCCAACCACTGGGTGATGGTTTGGCGGCGTTTGAAGTCGGTGTAACCGCAAAATCGGATGATTCCCCGCAGCACTTTGGGGGCGTATCCAGCGGAGGAAAATTGGCGAATCCACCAGTCGGACGCCCGTTTTTCGATGTGTTGCCAATAGTCCCGTTTGAGGCGGGTGTCGTCCTTGCCGAGGTCGGTAAACAGTTTTAAATTGTCATCTTCGATCAGTTCGAGCAACCGCTCGTCTTTTTGGGTTTGGGGGGTGGAATAGGAGTCCGAATCTTTGATGATTTCGGCAAAACTGTTGGCGAGTAAATGTTCGAGTTGGGTGTGGTTGCTGTCGGGGACTTTTTGGATCAGGGATTCCAAAATCCGGCTGTAGGTGTGGAAGAGGACGGTGTCGGGATTGTTGGGTTGGCGGATGAATAAAAGCCGGTTTTTGGCGAGCAGGTCTTTTGCCAGTCGCATCATCAAATGGGTTTTTCCCGAACCCGGTTCCCCGATGACGACGGCTCCTTTACTCTGGTGGTTGACATCGTTTTTAATGTCGGATAAAATGGATTTTAATCGCCCAAATTCGGCTTCAAAAATGCCCCGAAAATCGACGTGATCTTGGAAGGGCGTATCGACCCGGCTCGTCCCGAAAGGGTTGGGGTGATGTTGGAGTTTGGTTTTCAACAGTTCATTGGTCATGCGTCTGTAAAGTTGGTAGGTGAAAAGGGCGTCGTATTTTGCCCGGTGGGCGGAATCGCTTTTGACGGTTTTGCCGTTGTTCCTCAGATTTAATTGTTTGCTGATGGTTTCCAAGGCGTGGCTTTCGAGCTTGGGGAGGTAGCGCTGGGCGAGTTCAAAGCTGCATTGAAAGGTGAGGTGAGGGGGGGTGACACCGGCGGCGCGAAAGGAGTTGCGGAGCACTTCGATATCGTGGCGGGCGTAGTGACAGATGATGGTTTTGGATTCGGCCAATTCCGCGAACTCGCTCATGATGGTTTTGAGGGGTTTGGTTTGGTTGAGAATGGCGGGATTTTGGCGGTGCTTTTCGTCGAATGCTTCGTAAATTAATTGACCCTGATGATCGACGATCGCGACTTCTCGGAGGACGGGTTGTCCTTCTGTATCGATTACAATAAAATTGGAATTCGGTTTCATGGGCGGTTCAATTAATAAGTATATATACGGATTTCATCCGTCCCAGCCGAGATCGGGGGGCGATCGCCGGACGGCAAGAGCAACCCGTTTTTAGCTTACCGTTATTTTGCCACATCGGGCGATCGCCAATCGACTTGCGATCGGGGTCGGGTCGGGAAACATTTTTAGGAGTCTGCCACCAGAATAGCCGATGCCGGCGGATCTTCTCAATTAAAATTGAGGGTTCGGACATCAATTCCGAATCTCGGCCATTTCTGCGATCGCCCGAATTCTGATAGGAATGGGTAAAGTTTTAAGACAAACCGAGATCGAATCGGCTGCGAATGTTGATGTCAATTTCATCGCCATCGCGATCGCTTGCGGGGGACGACGCGGAAGCCGATTTGAGAGTTCCAAAGTCAGCCGTCGAGTCAGAAGCAGCGATCGTCTCATGCCCTCCCCACATCTCACATCCCGCCACGCCGCCTTCCCCGGTGCGAAAATCGAATGACTGCAAACTTGGAGGATGCCGTTTAGACTGAAAGAATACGGAAGCGATCGCCTTCCATATTTTCAGCACCTCTGTTCATCCTCCACTACCGTGCGTCCTATGTCAGAACCACCCGTATCGATCGCCCAATACTACCACGAGCGGACCAAATACGACCCGGATACCCTGGCTTCCAAGAGTCAGCAGTTGGACTGGAGCAAACAGCCGATCCCCTTCAAAGAATACAAAATCGGCACCGTCTTCGATCTCAAACCCTACCTCCGAGAAACCGCCGATTCGGGAAACGGCGAATGGCGGCGGCTTTCCCGCCTCTTACTCCACACTTACGGACTGACGGCCAAAATGTCCACCCCGAACGGATTTCACTACCTCCGTTCCGCGCCGTCTGCCGGGGGACTCTACCCCGCCGAAGTCTATCTCGTCTCCCGGGGGACCCCCGAACTGCCGGCGGGACTCTACAACTATCAAAGCCTCCACCACTCCCTGGTTCAATTTTGGGACTCCCAAGTTTGGCCGGAGTTGCAGGCAGCCTGTTTCTGGCATCCGGCATTAGAAAATACCAAACTGGCGGTCGTCGTCTCCGCCGTTTTCTACCGTTCCGCTTGGCGGTATCAAGATCGCGCCTACCGCCGCATTTTTCTCGACACCGGACACCTGATCGGGAATTTGGAACTCGCCGGATCGCTGAGTTCTTACCGCCCCCATCTGATCGGCGGATTCGCCGACGAAGCGGTAAACGACCTGTTTTATTTCGACTCCAAAATAGAAGGAACGATCGCGATCGCGGCTTTGGCGGATTTGTTGGAAGTCGATCAAAACCTCCCCAAAGCGAGAACCGCCCTCCCCTCCGCCACCCAGACGGACTACCCCAACATCCCCGACGGAGAACTGCTCCCCCACCTGCACCGCGCCACCCAATTAAAATCCGATACCTCCGGTTCTCAGGGTTGGAAATTGTCGGCGGAAGATGAAGAACGGGAGGACAAATATAACTTTCCCTTCTGCACGAAAGTTTCCACGTTCAGTTCCCCCATCGACTGGGGCAAAGAACTTGAAGGATTGGAAACCACCATCAAACGCCGCCGTTCCACCCGGGGTTATAGCGGGGGAAATTTGAACTTGGAAGAATTGCTGGCGCTGCTGGATTTTACCTACCAACACGACCACTACATCGGCCAGGGTTTGGACGGTTCGCCGGACTTTTTCGACCTGAGTTTGATCGAGTCATTCGTCGCCGTTTCCGGGGTGAACGGACTGGAAGAAGGGTGCTATTATTACGCGCCAAAAGCCCAAGAATTGCGGCAGATTCGGTTCAAAAACTTCCGGCGGGAGTTGCACTATCTCTGCTTGGGACAGGATCTAGGCCGGGATGCCGCCGCCGTCCTGTTCCACACCGCCGATTTGAAAAAGGCGATCGCGAAATACGGCGATCGCGCCTATCGATATTTGCACATGGATGCCGGCTATCTGGGTCAGCGGCTCAACCTCGCCGCCATTTACCTGCGGCTCGGCGTCAGTGGCATCGGCGGATTTTTTGACAATTTAGTGAACGAAGTTTTGGGCATCCCCACCGATGAAGCCGTCATCTACATCACCACCCTCGGACGGTTGCGGGGGAATTAAAGTCAATTTCTAGCCCCCAAACCCCTAATTCTGGGGGCTCCCCCAAACCCCCAATTCTGGGGGCTTTAAGCAGAGCGGATTTTCACCCATCCGATCGCCCCTGTTTTTTCGCGCACTCACTGCACAGCCCGAAAAATTCCAAAGTGTGGTAGTAAATTTTAAAATGGTGGGCTTCTTGCAACGTGGTTTCTAAATGATGAACCGGACATTCATTGATGGGGATAGATCGTCCGCACTCCAGACAGGTGAGGTGGTGTTCGTCCTGCAGGACACAACTGTAAACGGATTCTCCCGTCGGCAGGATGCGGACATGAACCAAACCCTCCCGCTTCAGGGCATCGAGCGATCGATAAACCGTCGCCAAACCGATGCCCTGTCTGTCTTTCCGCATTTCCAGATACAGATCTTGGGCGGAAAGCGATCGCCTCAAAGTTTTCAGTTTGCTCAAAATTCGCTCTTGGCTGCGGGTTCGGCGGGTATTCATCATTTGACAAGCGTTCAATCGGTGCCTCTAGGCTATCTTATATGGAGATGCGCGTCGATCTTCGCTTATGTCTCAACCCGTCAAATCCTCATCCTGGACTGCAATGCAGCCCGATCGCCTCTACAACGGCGTCTTCGCTTTGATTCTGATCAATTTGGTGCTGTTCGCGGGCGATCGTGTCCTCGGCTTGCCCCTGCAGTGGCTCTACCTCAACCACAACAATCCCGCCTGGTATCAGTTCATCACCTCCATGTTTCTGCACGCCAACTGGGCGCATATCTCCGGCAATCTATTTTTTCTGTATATTTTCGGCAAAATTGTCGAGGAAGACGAGGGGGCGATCGGTGTCATTTTAACCTATCTCGTCTGCGGTTTGGGTGCCAATCTCATGAGCCTAATCTTCGATCGCGGCGTGGATTTTTCTTTAGGGGCGTCGGGCGCCGTCTTCGGACTGTTCGCCGTCAGCGTTTTAATCAAATTGAGTTGGAACTGGCGCAAAATTCTGGAAGCGATCATTTTAGGTCAATTCGTCATCCAACAAGTGCTATTTGAACTGCGGCAAATCGGCGTTCAAAACGGCATCAGCCACACCGCCCACCTGGGCGGCGCGTTGGTGGGGGTAACGTTAGTGATGGTGTTGTGGCGGGTTCAGGAGAAAAGGGAGTAGGGAGTCGGGAGTCGGGAGTCGGGAGTCGGGAGTCGGGTGCGAGGCTTGCACCCCACGGGTTTTTTATTTTGTTGATTTGACCAGATGGAGATTACTAAAGGAGCCGCGATTCGGCTGATTTGCCTGTTTTTGCTTTTGGCCGTTTTTTTGATTTGGGGATGGAATGTCGCCCCCCCAGACCGCCCGGAAGCCGCGGTCAGAAATGCCAAAATTTTGGAGGCAATTTATAACCTAGGCAATTATATCGAAGCGGGGATTTGGGGGATGTTTGCCCTGGGTTTCGCGGGGGCGGCAACCCGAGTAACCGGAAAGGCGCGATCGCTCCGATTGATAGCCTCTCTAACTTTTCTTTTATTCGGATTATCCGATATCGTGGAAGTGCAAACGCGAGCTTGGTGGCATCCGTGGTGGCTGTTTGCTTGGAAGGTTTTATGTGGCATTACGATGGTGGTTTTGTTAGGAATTTATTGGCGCGATCGGCGGTGAAAAAAGCAGAGACAATCTTTGCATCAACCTCTCGGTGTCCTCTGTGTCTCTGTGGTTCAAACCTCCGGCCAAACTTTGGGTATTTAAGATACTCTTAATTGCCGGTGGGTTATGTAGTCATTAGTAGTAGACTGTTGCGGCTAAAATGAGGCAAAATTCCCAACGGAGCATCGGGCATCTTGCCTGTGGATTCAGATCCGATCGCCTCATTTAA
>NZ_JAYFER010000572.1:0-17618 GCF_055795065.1 Lyngbya sp. CCY1209 | reverse complement strand
CCCTCAATCCCCCTTGAAAAGGGGGACTTGGATAGACTCGATCCCCCTCAATCCCCCTTGAAAAGGGGGACTTTGATGATTTTTTCTATACAATGACGATAAGAATTTGATAGAATTTTAATTGAGATGTATTGAAATTGGATATTCACTCTTTCCCCACACCCCAAACCCCAAACCCCACACCCCAATTATGATTGCCGTTCAACCAACTTCAAAACCTTTGCTGGGTGCATCCTTGCCGGAACTCACCGACTGGGTACAGCAGCAGGGACAGCCCGCCTATCGGGGCAAACAACTGTATCAGTGGATTTATCAGAAAGGGGCGAAATCCCTGGGAGAAATTACCGTATTTCCGAAGCAGTGGCGATCGCAACTCGAAGACGTTTCCATCGGGCGATCGACCATCCACTATCGCGCCGTTGCTTCCGACGGGACGGTTAAATACCTGTTGAAATTGGCGGATGGACAAATTATTGAAACCGTGGGAATTCCGACCCGCGATCGCCTTACGGTTTGCGTTTCTTCCCAGGTGGGTTGTCCGATGGCCTGCGACTTTTGCGCCACCGGGAAGGGGGGGTTTATCCGCAATTTGGAAACCCATGAAATTGTCGATCAGGTGTTGACGGTTCAGGAGGATTTCGATCGCCGGGTGAGTCATATCGTCTTCATGGGGATGGGGGAACCGCTGCTGAATGCGGAAAATGCGATCGCGGCGATTATCTGTCTGAATCGAGATGTGGGGATCGGACAGCGGATGATCACCCTTTCCACCGTGGGAATTCCGGGCCGCATCCGCAAATTAGCCGAACGTCAACTTCAAATTACCCTCGCCGTCAGTTTGCACGCCTCCAACCAGTCATTGCGGGAACAGTTGATTCCCAGTGCGAAAGCCTATTCTTTGGAAGCGTTATTATCCGAATGCCGGGACTATGTGAAAGCGACGGGGCGGCGGGTGAGTTTCGAGTACGTTTTATTGTCGGGTGTGAATGATTTACCCACCCACGCGATCGAATTGGCAAACCATTTGCGGGGATTTCAAAATCACGTTAATTTAATTCCTTACAATCCCATCAACGAGGTGGATTATCAGCGACCGAGTCCCCAACAAATTCAGACCTTTGTGGATGAGTTAGAACAGCGAAAAATAGCCGTGAGCGTCCGCTATTCCCGGGGTTTGGATGCGGATGCGGCCTGCGGGCAGTTGCGGGCGTCGAAATTGGAAAGTTAGCCAATTTTTCTCCTTCCCGTCACTTTTGAGTCATCATCAAAGCTTAGATTGATGTCACATCGACATTTTGGAGGCTCGAACCCATGAAACGAATTTGGACAACCGGCATCGGCAAAAACCCAGTCATGGGGGCGACGATCGCGATCGCCCTCGCTGTGGCGGGTGCCCACTCCGTCGCCCTGAGTCAGGGCAGAGGTGGCGGCCAGTTGTCCGGTATGGTGGATCGGGTGTGGGAAGACGGATTTGACCTGCAAACGGAAAACCGGCGGGTGAGGGTGGATTCCTGGGACATCTGCGGCGACAATACCCCCCGTCACATTTCGACCGGCGATCGCGTCACCGTGACCGGAGAATTTGAGGGTGGCGAATTCGATGCCTTCGTTATTGCAGATGGGGAAGGTAAAGAAGTCTGCGTCGCCGAAATGAGGACGCGGGATTAAACTGCAAATATGCCCATCAAATCGCCAGTTTTGTCTGGCGATTTGGGGTGAGAAAAATATCCGATTCAGATGATTGGATCTGGTAGGGACGGTTCCCTTGCCCGCCCCAACGAGGGAATTGATTCCCCAGGGGTCTGGATATTAAACCCGTTTTCATCTCAATACCCAAAAGTTGAGTTTGCCCTCGCACTTCCCCCAGACCCATCCCAGGGAAGTTACCTTAAATTTTAATATATAAAGTTTCAGCCCGTCCCCCCGGTATCGTCGCCGGACTGAATCGACTCCGCGACACGATTTCCCCCGGAGCGACTCCAGTCTCTTTCTAAAGTCAGATGAAAGATTTCAGTTTTTCATAAAATATAGGAACAGAATATAAGATCCGGCGATCGCGATCGCCGATTCGACATCCAATAAAAAAACTTGAGAGCTGAACAGGAGTCAAAATTTATGGCCTTAGTTTTAGAACAAATCAACACCGAAGGACTGGCGCAGCTTTCCTATATCGTCGGAGATGATACGGCGGGGGTTGCCGCCGTCATCGACCCGCGCCGGGACGTGGATATCTACTTGCAAATGGCGCGATCGCTCGGCGTGGGAATTACCCACATTTTGGAAACTCACATTCACGCAGATTTTGTCTCCGGTTCCCGGGAACTTCAAGCCCGGACTGGGGCACCGATTTACGGCGGAAAAAGTGATGATTATCAGTTCGATATCCGGCCTCTCACAGAGGGAGACGAATTGAAAATTGGTAAAGTTACCCTCCGTGTTGTACACAGTCCCGGACATACGCCGGAACATATTTGTCTGTTAATTCATGATACCAAACAGGGCGAAGAACCCTTTGGAATACTGACGGGAGACACGCTATTTAATTTGGATGTCGGACGGCCGGATTTGTTGGGTTCGGGGACGGAGGAAAAGTTGGCGAAGCAACTGTATCATACATTATTTGATAAATTGCTGCCGTTGGGCGATCGCATCGAAGTTTACCCCTGCCACGGTGCGGGTTCCTCCTGCGGTAAATCCATCGGCGATCGCAAACAGAGTACCATCGGCAACGAGCGGGTTTTTAGCGATGCCTTTAAAGAGCGATCGGAATCGGAATTTGTCGATTGGATTTTGGGGGATATGCCGGAAGCGCCCAGCCACTATTCGCGCTTGAAAAAAGTCAACGCGAAAGGGGCGTCTATTAAAGGTTGCGTGCCGACATTGCAGCCTCTTTCACCCCAAGAATTTCAAGACAAAATGGGGGATGAAAATACTTTTGTGATTGATACGCGATCGATTCTAGCCTTCGGTGGCGGACACATTCCCGGCGCGATTAATATCGCCCTGGAGTCTTCTTTTCCAAGTTGGGTGGGTTGGATGATCGACCCCGAAAAAACGCTGCTGTTGGTCATCGAAAGCGATCGGGATTTGTGCCTGGTAGCCGAACAATTGTTCCGCGTTGGTTACGATAATTTGGCGGGTTATCTCCACGACGGGATGAAGAGTTGGCAGGTGGCGGGGCTACCCTTGCAGCACCTCGGAGAGTGGAGCGTACACGAGTTGAACGAATACAAAGAAGACTCGTCGCTGACGGTTTTGGACGTGCGGACGGACAAAGAATATGAAAGCGGCCGCATTCCCAATTCCCAACATATTTACGTCCCCCACCTGGAAGAAAATTTGGATCAGCTCGACAAAAATCAAACATTTGCCACCTACTGCGGCAGCGGATATCGAGCCTCTATCGCCGCCAGTTTGCTGCAAAAGCACGGGTTTGAAAATGTCATCAATATTCCCGGTTCCTGGAGTGCCTGGAAGAGTGCCGATTTGCCCGCGCAAAAACCGGCATGAATCTATTGAGATAAACCTTAAAATGGGCGGATTATATCCAGGGCATTTTTCAAAATCTCCCGGTCGAAGGGGGATTTTGAATTGACGAATCGCAACCTCGGTATCGGGTTTTCCCCTCCCCCGGGGAATCAAAATTGCAAGAAAACTGCCCGTTTCTATGATATATTCGTGGATGACCGTGATGCCTTCAGTCCCCCGAACCGGGGATGTCAGTTGACAGCAAACTTAATTTTTTCTGGGTATAAAAAAAATGGAAACTCAACAATACGAGTTCGATCAATCCCAAAATGAGCTGATTGCGGACTTGGCTAAAAAAATGAGCTTTGTCGGCTACTTCCTCATCGTCATAGGAATCCTGGGTATCATATCGGGAATTATCGCATTATTTAACTCTCCATCTGTCAGTGCCAATTACTTTATTAACGGCATCGTCAATACCATCTTCGGTGTCTGGCTGAATAAAGCGGCTTCCTCTTTCAAGCAAATTGTCGAGACTCGGGGCAATGATATCGTCAACCTCATGGGTGCTCTCGGGGAACTCAGGAAGTTATTCGGGCTGATTTACTGGCTGTTAATTATCGCCCTGATATTCCTCGCGATCGGGCTTTTAGTGGGCATTGTATTGGGTATCATGGCTGGTGGTGCCGGCTAAAAATGGCAAATTTTAAAGCTTCGCGATCGCCCGCCACATCCAATTAAGAATATCGGATTAAACGGTTGTTTCCGGCGGCAGATCTAAGGGCGTGACGAATAAATTCAGGGCGTAATCCGTTTCTCCCTCAACCTGGGAAACTCGGATAAAATAAGTCCCCGTTTCCAAAACGTCGATGTCGATGCTTTCTGCCGCCAAACCGAAATTATTGGAGGAGGCGAAAATTTCCGTAGCCTCGATCGCCTGATTTTGATTGAAGTCTTGAATCAGTTCCACTTCCACATCCGCCTGCAAGCCGTTCAAAAATAAACTGAACTGGCTGGCAAAATTGGGAATCACGAACTCGTAAATATCCACCGAATCGGCATCGCCAACGGACTCCACAACCGTCCGACTTCCCAGCAGCGTATCCAGGGCGATCGCACCGCCGAGATCCTCTGCCGGTCCCGGGGGAATTCCCAACCGTCCGACTTCCAAACCGAAGCGATAGTAATGTTCAAATAAACTGCCGATGATTTCCTCTTCTACCCCCAAAACTGCGTCCGGGTTCCGCGATCGGTAAAATTCGGTATCGAACAAGGGGCCGGGATCTAATCCTTCAAATTGTCCGGCTTTTAAAAAATGTTCAAATGGGGTGACTATCCCCTGAACAACTGCGGTGGCAATGAACGGATGTTGTTCCACATAAAAAATTGGGTCAAAGAAGGGGTTCGGCGTGCGGTTTTCAAACTGTCCGAAATTGACAAAGTGGGCGGCAGCGGTAGTCGTCCCCGCTGCCACTTCTGCCCCGACATCGGAGTTCACCGACAGATAATAGGCCGTGTCGAATAGGGGATTCGGAGCGCGTCCCTCGAACTGTCCATATTGTCCGAAATGCTCGAAAGCGTTGGCGAAAGTTCCGTCCGCGATCGCATCTTCAATTCCCTGATTTTGGGACAGATAAAATTCTTCGTCAAACAGGGTTTCTAAGGTCAACATAGGCGTTTGATGCGTCAATTTTATCGAAAAAAAAAGTCCCCTAAATTGTTGGTGCGCTTCTCGGGCATTTTCGGGCTCAGACCCAAACAACAATGAAGGTTTGACTGTGCCAAAATTGCGATCGGTCCGTTTCCGCCGCCAGAACGCCCGCCACCGACCGTAAAATAGACTCGACGCTCAACGCGCGATCGCAAATCGCCCCGAATCAATCATGGCCTCCATTGCCCGGAAAAACCTCATCGAAGATATCCCCCGCTTCCTCGCCGCCCAGGCCGGAATCATGTTCGCCGTCAGTCTGGTGACGATTCAAAACGGAATTCTCAACGGATTCGTCCGTTCCTCGTCCCTGTTAATTGACAACTCCTCGGCGGATATTTGGATCACCTCCAAAGACATGGTACACCTCAACCTCACCATGCCGATGGCCCTGGAACAACTCAACCAGGCGCGGGACGTTCCGGGGGTTCAACGGGCCGAACCCCTGATTTTCCAAGGTGCCCGCTGGCGCGATCCCACCGACCAAATTCAGGCCATCAACCTCGTCGGTTCCGATCCGGACGGGAAACTGTTTGCCCCCTGGAATATCATCGAGGGGGACCGGCAGGCCCTCAAAGAACCCTACGGCGTCATGGTGGACGAGAGCAATTTGGAGTCCCTGCGGGTGAACGGCATCGGCGATAAAGTCACGATTTCCGGCCTCGAAGCCCGCATCGTCGGACTCACCCGGGGCACCCAACCCATCGTCAACAGCGTTTTCGTGTTCACCTCCCTGAAAAATGCCAACGCCTACGCCAGCGTCCCCCTGCAAACCCGCACCCGCTGCACGTTGGAAAATGGGGATCTCAACTGTATCAACATTTTTGACGATTCGAGCGATCGCTCCGAGGAAGGCGTGGTGTCCGCCGCCCCCAAACCCCTCACCCTCGCCGATCCGATCCACTACATCCTCGTCAAAGCCGAACCGGGCCAGGATCTCCAGGCACTCAAAACCCAACTCGAAGCCACCCTCCCCGGCATCACCGCCTACACCCGGGAGGAACTCGCCAAAAAAATTCAAGACTTCTGGCAAAAACGCACCGGAGTCGGCTTCGTCCTCAGCCTGGGGGCGGTGGTGGGCATTTTTGTGGGCATGATTGTCGTCGCCCAAATTCTCTACGCCTCCGTCGCCGACCATATCAAGGAATTCGGCACCCTCAAGGCGATGGGCGCCCCCGACCGGGTTCTATATAGCGTCATTTTAGAACAGGCGTTTTGGATGGCGATCCTCGGCTACGTCCCCGGCATCGCCCTCTGTTTCGGCGTCGCCTCCTGGGCATCGGCTACCCAGGGCATTTTGATCCTGATCACCCCCGTTTCCACCGTGGGTGTCTTTTTTCTCACCCTCGTTATGTGTGGGGGTTCGGCGTTTTTCGCCATCCAGAAAGTCACCCGGGTCGATCCCGCGATCGTTTTCAAAGCGTAAGCGATCGCACTGGCTCAGAATTTCAGAGTCGGTCATAATCAAAGGAGAATGCTCCTCCCCCGGCTTTCAACGCCACCCACGTCAGAGAGAGGCTCATCAATGATAGGTTCCAATTTGAACTGGACGGACTTAGCGAAAGGCAAAAGCCAGATTCCAGACCGCAACCCGAATCCCCAATCCGTTGCCATTTGGGGTTGCGGTGTGGAAATGGTCTATCAATCCGGACGGCAAAGTTTCCAAGTCCTCAAAGGTATTGACTTGCAGGTTCGTCAGGGTGACGTGCAACTGCTGATGGGGCCGAGTGGTTCGGGAAAAACCACCCTCCTCTCTATTCTCGCCGGACTCCTGACACCTACCCAGGGACGGGTGATATTGTTAGGGGAAGAAATTACGAAAATGTCCCGCGCAAAATTGGCACGGTTTCGCCTCCACAACATCGGTTTTATTTTTCAGGGGTTCAACTTATTTCCGGCTTTGACAGCCCAGGAAAATGTGGAAGTCGCCCTCAATATCAAGAATGTCCGGGGGCGGACGGCGCGGCAGGAAGCCCAACTTCGCCTCGAACAAGTGGGTTTGGGCGACAAGGGAAATTCCCTGCCCCGGGACTTGTCGGGGGGTCAAAAACAGCGGGTTGCGATCGCCCGGGCTCTGGCGGGAAATCCCCAATTAATTATGGCCGATGAACCGACGGCGGCGCTGGATTCCACCAGCGGACACGCGGTGATCGATTTGCTGCGAAAATTGGCGAAGGAGGAGGGAGCGACGGTGTTGATGGTGACGCACGACCCCCGGATTATCGACGTCGCCGATCGCATTCTCGACCTCGAAGACGGGAAAATAAAACAATGATGAATACTCCATTAGCGGTCAATTTTGAAGACGTGAAAGCGGCGGCGGCACGCCTGCGCGGAAACATTAACACAACTCCTGTTTTGACTTCGACGACGGCGAACCGGCGGACGGGGGCGCAGGTGTTTTTCAAGTGCGAAAATTTTCAACGCACCGGATCGTTTAAATTTCGCGGGGCGTTCAATGCCTTATCCTCCCTATCTCCGGAGGAAAAAAAGCGGGGAGTCTTCACCTATTCTTCCGGAAATCACGCCCAGGCGATCGCCCGTGCGGGTCAAATGTTGGGCATTCCCACCACAATTATTATGCCCGATAATGCACCGATTGTCAAACGGGAGGCGACGGCGGGTTACGGGGCGGAAATTGTTTTATATCAACCCTCAGAAACCGTTCGGGAAGACTACTGCCGCCAACGGGCAGAAGAACGGGGCGGCACAATTATCCCACCCTACAATCACCCCCATATTATAGCAGGTCAAGGAACCACCGCCCTAGAGTTAATTGAAACGGCGGGAAAATTAGATCTATTACTGGTTTGTTGCGGGGGAGGCGGCTTGCTTTCCGGTTGCGCGATCGCCGCCCGCGAGTTATCACCAAATTGCCGAATTATTGGAGTCGAACCGGAACAGGCGGACGATGCCACCCGCTCATTTTACACCAAAACCCTGCACAAAATCAACAATCCCGACACCATCGCCGACGGCGCGAGAACCCCCTATTTGGGAAGTCTCACCTTTCCGATTATTTTAGCAAAAGTCGATGAGATGGTGACAGTTTCCGAGGATGCGATCGCGCGGGCGATGTTCTTCCTGTGGGAACGGTTAAAAATCGTGGTGGAACCCACCGGCGCGTTAGCGACAGCGGCATTATTGGATGGTGTTGTCAAAGCCGAAAATCGTCGAGTCGGGGTAATTATCAGTGGTGGAAATGTGGATTTAAAAGGTGCGATCGCACTTTTTGAAAAGTGTTGAAACCGCTTGGGAATCAATTCCAGAGGGCGCAAGCCTTGCGCCCCTACAAGCAAAAATTATCTAAAGATGATTGATATAGCGGTTTCCGATCCGATGAGATACGGAAGATCCCCCTAAATCCCCCTTAAAAAGGGGGACTTTGAATTGGCGAGTGTGCCTCATTGAATTAAAAATTGCTGTATCACATCCGGTTAAATACTTGGAAATATAACTCCCCCCTTATTAAGGGGGGCTGGGGGGGATCGAACTCCCCCCTTATTAAGGGGGGCTGGGGGGGATCGAACTCCCCCCTTATTAAGGGGGGTTGGGGGGGATCGAACTCCCCCCTTATTAAGGGGGGTTGGGGGGGATCTGCGGTTGTCGGGTAAATCACCAGATCGGATATTAATACTTCAAATAAAAACCCCGAATCAAAGCAATAAAATCATCCGTATAAATATGCCGTTCCCGTTCAATCGTCAAAGAAATATCTTCAGCTATTTTTGGCGACATTCCCAATTCCATCACAATTCGCTTAACCGGATGCTTCGGTGTCGGTTGAATCAATAACCGCCGATCACAGAAAAACCCCAATTGTTCCGCTTTTTCCTGAAACCGAATCGCCTCCGATGTCGGATAAATAACCGCCAATTTTCCCGTCGGATTTAATAACGTTTTGGCGGCGGATAATAAATCAGACTGAGACAGAAAATCCCCGTGTCTGGCGAGCGATCGCGCTTTTTTTGGCGCTTTGTAAGCATTGTCAAAAAAGGGCGGATTGGAGACAATCAGATCGTATCGTTCGGGGGAGGCGATCGCATAATCCTGAATTGAAATATTATACAACTTAACTCGCGCTTCCCAAGGCGATCGCGCCACATTTTCACAGGCTTGGGTGTGGGAGTCGCGATCGATTTCCACCGCGTCAATTTGGGCTGTTGAACGCTGTGCCAACATCAGGGCAATCAATCCCGTCCCCGTCCCGACATCCAAAATTTTATCCGCAGATTTTATATCCGTCCACCCCCCCAAAATAACGCCATCGGTTCCCACCTTCATGGCGCACCGATCCTGAAAAATGGTAAACTGTTTGAAACGAAACTGATCTCCTCCCATAACTGATATAATAACGCCCCCGTTGTTGGGCTTGAACCCTTCAGAGGCGCTAAAGCGCAACAACAATTGATCTTCAATTAACGCCTCAAAATCAAACTGCCCGGAGTCACTTTTTTAATCCAGTCCGTTATCAAAATTTGATCGCGATCGCACCTCTCCACCCCCTCGCCACTCAAGTTTTTAAAAACCACCGTTTCAGGAATTTCGACTGTTTTTCCCGTCGGAATCACAATTTTATCAATTTCGGAAATATGGAACGGACGCAGGGTTTGAAACACCACATATTTGCCACTTTCCCCCGCCAACGCCTCCGCCACGCAAAACTCATCCCGATATCGGGCAATTTTCGATTTTGACTTCATTCTGGGGAAAATAGATGTCGTCCGGTTGGCATTAAAAAAGGGCGATCGCGCTTCAACGGGCCAATTTTTTTTCAACATTACTGGATCTTCCGATATTTGCCGACAGATGCGATCGACATCCACCGCCACATCGCCGTTATTTCCCAAATGCCGCAAATCCAGCCGCAGGGTGTGCAAACCCGCATTTTTTAATCCATCAAGTTGATCTAAAATAAACCAATCTTTATCCAAAAATAGAAACGTGCCGTGGGGCGTTTCCAGGGTGGGAAGGGGACGATTTCCGCTTTCTTCCGTTCGGGCAGTCGTTTCGATAAACTGCCGATTTTCCCCCTCGGATACAATGGAAGAAAGAAGCGATCGCGGCGAGTAAAATAACAGAATCCGCCCCACCCCCAACACCTCACAGGGGACGGGCAGTTTTTGGCAATATTCGATTAATTGATGTTCCGGAAGTTCCGTTGACAAAATCAGGCGTTCCAGGGAACCGGCAAACAGTTCGCACCATCCCATCAACGCCTCAAAATTGTGATTTCCAGTTTCTAAAATCAACTGAATCGGCAAGTTTGGATAGTGAATTGTCAGCCATTCCGCCGCACCCGGATCACAAACCCGAATTGCCGCAAATTGTCCGATATTCCAGTCCGAGATGCGATCGCAAATTTCCGCCATCAACCGTTCCGGCATCAGAATATCCCAAACCAAAACCGGACGCAACCCCCACTTTTTCGCCGCTTCAGAAAGCGATCGCACCTCCGCCACCGTCAACTGTCCCCGTCTGGCGAGAAGCGTCGGTTCCAACAACACCTCCTTCAAATTCGGACACACCCGACACCGTTCCAAATCCCCCACCGAACCGACAAACGTATTAAATCGCATTAACCCTCTGTGCCCTCTGTGTCTCTGTGGTTTAATTTTTTGAGTCTTTTTCAGTCATCATATCTTTCTAATTTTCATAGATTTAACCCGACTGGTTTCGATTTAGATTTCGACCAGGTTTTTTTCAATATTGGACGGAGATAATCTCACCAAATTCAGCTTGTCTACTGAATTTAATGCTTCTGCTTTTGGAACACAAACCACCCCATCTTTCCGCATAAAATCAACGCGATCGCCCTTCACCGAAAAGAGGCGATCGATCCGATACCGGATCGGCTTTCCACGAGGCACAATAAATTCCACTTCATCCCCCACGGATAACGGTTCCACCAACCGCAATGCGATCGCCTCCCCAGTCGTTTCCAAAACCACCCCCAAATAGTCGTGAGTTCCGGTATTATTTCCCGCAAACTGCTGAAAAACCGACCCCTCCCCCGCCGGACTTTCCAAGGAACCGGAAAAATAATCGCGGTGGGGAATTGATTCCAATTCCGAGGCAATTTCCCGCAACAATTCCGGCGTCAATTCCCCCGTCGCACAGGCATCGATCGCCCGCCGGTAAGCCTTGCACGTCATCGCCACATAAAACGACGATTTCATCCGCCCTTCAATTTTCAGCGAACAAATGTGATGCTTGAAAAAATCTCCAACCTGATCAATTCCCCACAAATCTTTCGAGGACATGAACGAAACCGGAGATGATGTCGAATCCAACTGGTAGGGGAGGCGACAGGATTGAATGCAGCCACCCCGGTTGGAATCCCGCCCCGCCGTATAGTTGGAAATGGTACAATGTCCCGAAAATGCCATGCACATGGCACCGTGAATAAACATCTCTATTTCTAGGGGCGGTTTGTCGGGATTTTCTGCTGCAAATTTCCGCCGCATTTCCCCGGCTTCTGCGATGCCAACTTCCCGGCCCAAAATCAGGCGATCGACCCCGAACCGCCTCCACAGTCGGGCGGCGTATCCGTTCAGACAGGAAGCCTGAGTCGATAGGTGAATCTTCAAATTAGAACAGTTTTTAATTGTCCGCATCACCCCCAAATCGGAGACGATGACGGCATCCACGTCGATCCGTTCCAAGAATTTACAGTAATCGCAAAATCCGGTAAAATCTTCATCGTGAAGAAAGGCATTTAACGTGATGTAAACCTTCGCCCCGCGTCGGTGGGCGAACTCTACCCCCCGTTCCAATTCTGCCTCGCTAAAATTGTCCGCCCTTGCCCGCAAGCCGTAATTTTTTCCGCCCAAATAAACGGCATCCGCGCCGTAGGTGAGGGCGACTTGCAGGCGTTCCAAATTTTTAGCCGGGGCCAACAGTTCCGGTTTCCACATAATGAAAAATCAACTAACTTTCGGTGTCCGATGGGGCTGACAAAGCCTCCTGAGCCGATCGCCCGTCTCCCTGAAATCCAAAGTACCACAACGCCGCCGCAGCCTCCGCCCGAGTCACCGCTTTTTTGGGCTGAAAAAGGGTTGTAAACCCGTACACCCGGCGAATATTGGCGTTATCTCCGTTGTCAAAATCAGCCAAAACTGCCCGCAACGCTTTGCTGTCAATTTTAGCGGCATCCTGAAATCCCCACCGTTCTTGAACCGCGTCAACCGTCGCTTTTGGCAACACCTGGCGGGTATCCAACGGGACTTTCCACAATACCATATCTTCCCGGGTTAAAGGGGCATCCGGGCGGAACTGAACGGCCGTGCTGTCCCCCGACAAAGAACTGGGAATTAACCCCGCTTCCGCGAGTCCTTGAATTTCGCCGAAATTCGGATGGCTGGTGGGAACGTCGCTGAATGCGGGGTCGTCGCTGGGAACGCCGAGGCGGATTTGTTTGGCGGGATTGTTGGCATAAATTTTGTTATTCGCCCGAACGAGACTCCTCGCATATTCACCCCTCGTAATGGCTTGGTTTGGACTCGGAAAGTCCGATTCAAAGATTCCCAATTTGGCGATATCCTTGGCAAACTTTTGTAATTCCTGGGGGATTTCTCCCGTGGAATCGGGGGTATTGGTGGGGGTGGGAGTTGGCGAAGGAGAGGGCGAAGGAGAGGGCGAAGGGGAAGGACTGGCAGCCACCGGCGGCGATTCCGAATCGGAGGGTTTGGGTAAGGGAGAGGGCGACTCGGTGGGTTTGGGGACGGATGCGAGATTTTTCGGATCGCGGGAATAGTCGATCGCGAACTGAGTTTCCCCACTCGATTGTCCGTCCGGTTGCAGATCGATCGTCACTTTCAAATCATCCCGAGTTGCCACCAAAGATCCCTCGCCCTCCGTTTCGGTGCGGGTGACAATTTCCCAGTTGTCGGATTGAAACTTATTTTGATAGTAGGTTTGGACTAAATTGATCGGATCGGCAGTCGTCCACACCGTCTCCGTCTCGGCGCGATCGCTCGCCGAGAGGGTGACATCTTCCAAACTCGAACCCGGATAAATCGCAATTTCCTGGGGAAAATCGTCCGGCAATTTTACGAAATCGTCCGGCGGGGTGGGCAAATCACCGGATTGTCCGAAAGGAGGATTTTCTGCGAGTTGGGGATCGGCTTGTAACGACCCTTCCAAGGTGTCGCCGATGGGACTGTTGGCGCAACTTCCCAGCAAAGCGACGAGACAAATAGCCGTAAGAACTTGGATCGAATGTTTCACAGTCGGATGAGTTTCATTTATTTTATTTTGACATATCACCCAATTTTTGCGCGAACAAACTTCATGCCGGCACACTCACCGGAACCCCGTTTTCTTTGGTCGTCAGTCCCAAAATAAAGGGGACGGCCTTTTTTACCCACTCGTCAATCGGCGTGTACGCCGCAGCCTCACCTCCGAAGCAAGTTTCCAACATATCGGTGTGAATAATTCCCGGACTCATGGGGATCGCCGCCAATCCCGGCGGGAGCTCCTGGGCGAGGGATCGGGTCAGCCCTTCGATCGCCCATTTGGAAGCACAATAGGGCGCCACTTCCGGAGACGTCGATCGCCCCCAACCGGAACTGAGATTGATAATAATACCGCTGCCCCGTTCAATCATCGCCGGCACCCCATGGCGGATCACATTTGCCACCCCTTTTATATTGACATCGATCAGCGTATCGAACTCTTCCTGGGAAACCTCCCACAGGGGAGCGAGATGGTTCACCAACGCGGCATTATTGATAACTATATCAGGCGCACCGTGAGTTTTTAAAAACTCTGTAACCCAACTTTTAACAGCCACATTTTCGGCGACATCCAGGGATGTAAAATCGTGGGGTTTGCCATATTTGTTTTGCAAATTTGCGATCGCCTCTTCCGACCGCGCACAGCCGATGACCGTGTGTCCCCAATCGATAAAATTTTCCGTCAAGGCGCGACCCAGACCGCGACTCACCCCGGTAATAACGATTGTCTTGCCCATCTATCTGTCTCCATTAAGTTAACTTTAGTAGCACAGGCATCTTGCCTGTGATAACAAGCTAGAAGCTGATTTTACGCGGTTATCGCAAGGTTTTGAGGACTTCCACCAACTGCCGGATTTGATCCAGTTGATGGGTCGCCATCAGGGAAATGCGGATGCGGCTGGTGTTGACCGTCGGCGGGCGGATGGCGGGGGCGAAAATTCCCCGTTCCTGGAGTTTATTTCCCACCTGTAATGCCGTCGCCGCATCTTGGACAAAATAGCAGAAAATCGGAGAATCAGAATCGCCAATTTGTTCCGCGCGATCGCCCAACAATTCCTTGAGAAAAGCCACATTTTCCCACAGTTTAGCGCGCCGTTCCGGTTCCTCCCGGACAATATTAATTGCCGCCAACGCCGCCGCCGTATCCGCCGGAGTCAACCCCGTCGTATAAATCCAACTGGGGGCGCGGTTTCGCAGGAAATCGATCGCCTCCGCACTCGCCGCCACATAGCCCCCCAAACTGCCCAACGCCTTGCTGAGGGTCCCCATCTGCAACAGCGGAGTCCCCGTCAGCCCGAAATATTCCACGCACCCGGCGCCCGTCTCCCCAAACACCCCCGTGGCGTGGGCTTCGTCTACCAGCAGCATACACTCGAACGCCACCGCCAGTGCCGCGAGTCGGGGCAGGGGGCAGAGATCCCCGTCCATGCTAAACAGGGTGTCCGTGAGAATCAGGGCGCGGCGGTATCGGCTGCGATGCCCGTCCAGCAGGGTTTTCAGGTGGTCGATGTCCCCGTGGCGGTAGTCGAGCACCGCCGCCGAGCTGAGTTTGGCCCCCATTTTCAGGCTGGAGTGGTTGTACTCGTCCGAGAGGATCAGATCCCGGCCGCCGACGATCGCCGAAATTGTGCCGATATTCGCCAAATAGCCCGAACTGAACGCGATCGCGTCCTCGGTCCCTTTCAGATCCGCGATCGCCAATTCCAGTTGGCGGTGAAGTTCCCGATGCCCCGTCAGCAGGCGCGATCCGGTGCTTCCCGTCCCCAATTCTCGGGTGGCGGCGACGGCAGCTTCCACCAGGCGATCGTCCCCCGCCAGTCCCAAATAGTCATTGCTGGCGAAATTCAGCATTTTTCGCCCGTTTATGGTAATAATCGGCCCCGGACGCCCCGCGATCGCCTTGACGGAACGATACCAATTCGCCCGGTGGATCGTGTCGAGCGATCGGCCCATCCAAGAATAAGCGTCTTTTTTCATTAGAATCGATCGTCAATCTACTTCGGAATTAGGATCGTCCAATTCGGCACTATTTCCCCGCACCGAAGGCAACCTTTCTACCAACCCCATATCAAACGCAATATCCGGCAACTCTCCAACCATATATTGACCCGCTTCAAAAACACGGTTGGGGGTAAAACACGTCTGCCTCAGTTGGACGACTTCCGTCTGGTCAAACATTCCTCTAAACATTTTACGTTCCAATCCCATTTTACCGCCTCCCAATCCATTCAATTAATCATTTAAAATTTTAATCTAAAATCTTAACCTGTGGGGGCAGGCCTCTGTGCCTGCCCACTTCAGAAATCAGCGCTCAATTATTTTACCACAGTGGGGACAAATCAGCGGTTTTTTCGGCTGTTTTTGAGCCTTCCGAGCCTCGATTACCTCTGTAAAACCCGAGGCAATAATCCCCGCCGGAAGCGCAAAAATTCCGATCCCCAATATCGCCACGATCGCCCCCAAAAGCCGCCCCATCGGCGTAATCGGATAAACGTCCCCATAGCCAACCGTCGTTAGCGTCACCACCCCCCACCACATCGCCGCCGGAATATTGGGAAACTGTTCCGGTTGGGCATCGTGTTCCAAAATATAGATCAAACTTCCGGAAAAAAACAGTAACAGTAACACCACGCCAAATGTGATCACAAGTTCTTCTTTTCTGGCTTTCAGAACTTCTCCGATCATCTGTAACGATTTCACATATCGCGTCAATTTAAAAAATTGAAAAAATTTGATCAGACGAAAGGCGCGTGCCGGCCTCATGTCGGGGGTTAAAATGGGCAAATAAAAGGGAAAAAAAGCCAGCAAATCGATCAGCGCCAAGGGGGTCAGCATATACCGAATTCTCCCCCACAACGGATGTTGGTAGCGGACATCGATCGTGCAAGCCCACACCCTCAAGATATATTCGATAGTAAATACAAAAATTGAGAAATATTCAAAGGTTCTGAATAGTCCAAAATACCGTTGATTCAAGCTTTCGACCGTCTCCAAACAGACCGCGACTACATTCAGCAGGATCAAGGCGATAATAAAATAATCACAAATGCGGGCGATCGCATCGTTGAAATTCCAAATTTCTAAAATCAGAAAAATTCGTTTTTTAAATTTGTCAATCATGGCGATCGCGGGGGGGAGAATTGATGGTTTTTTGTTCAAAACAATACTCACCGAATCAAATCCCCTCTATTTTAACCCAAATCTCTCAGTTTACACCCGCCCCCGCAAAGCCTCCAACTCTTCCCGAATTGACGGGGGCTGATATCCCAAAGCAAAGGCTTTTGAACTGTCGAGGGACGTATCGGGAGAACGGGGGGCGATGACATCCACATCCCCTTGTCGGCAAGGAGTGATATTTTCGGCCGGAAAGTCAAATACTTCCGCCATCAATTTCCCGAACTTATAACGAGAAATCCGCTCTTTTCCGCCCAAATGTAACCGCCCCTCAACCCGCTTTTCAACCGCCAACAGCAACCCCCTCGCGGCCGTCGTCCCGCTGACCGTCGTCCGGAATTCATCCACAAATAAATTCAACGTTTTTCCGGCTTTTAAGTTGTTTATAAAACCCTGAATAAAACTCTCGGCGTGGGGTGAAGCCATGCCGAACATCAGCGGCATCCGACAGATGGCAGTTTTGGGATATCGCATCAACATCCCCCGTTCCGCCTCGACTTTTTGTTCCCCGTAAATATTGATCGGACAGACGCGATCGCTTTCTCGATAGGGCGGGTTTAAACCGTCGAATACCAAATCAGTCGATGTAAACGCGCAGGGAATATCAGCATCCGCACACAAACTGGCGACATTCAAAGAAGCCGTGACATTAATCAAATAAGATTCCTGGGGATTTTGCTGGCAAAAATTGGGTTTCGAGTGCGCCGCCGCATGGATGACCGCATCCGGTTCGACATCCTGAAACAGGCGCTTTAAATCGGCAAAATTGGTGATATCTGTTTTAATAAAAGTGATGCCGGTAAAGCCGACTTCCTTGGAATTGTAGGTTCCGTAAACGTCCCATTTCGGTTGGGCAACCTGGCAGACATTCCAACCCAAGAAACCGCTCGCCCCCGTGACCAACAGTTTTTTCATCGTCCTGCACTCCCATCGCGTTTTTAGCTACAGTAACACAGGTGGGGAGGAAGAAACCGGGTTTCTATGACAGTTGTTTGTGGGGATGAGAGATCTTGGTAGAAACCCGGTTTCTA
>NZ_JAYFER010000571.1:0-12585 GCF_055795065.1 Lyngbya sp. CCY1209 | reverse complement strand
CAATAGGAAACTGAAATGACCTTTACATCGATGTTTCAAGGTTTCTAGCCCGATTGAAACTGTTGATACACGAGCGCTCGTTGCTATAAATACCCAAAAATCGAGGGATGCTTGGGACTCCCCCCCTTAATAAGGGGGGGCTGGGGGGGGATCGAGGGGGAGCGGGTCAATAACCGGATCTGATATAACAACTAATCAACTGCTTCAAAAGATTCCACCTGCAACACCGGCCCCACCATCGCCATCGTCATCACATCTTCCCGGACGATACCCTGCACGATCGCCTTCTGTCCCTCCTTTTTCAAATCCGACGGCGCATCTTTCAACTCGTAGGTTTGATCGCTACTAACCAACGCCCAAGTTCCAGTTCCGAAACCTTTTTTCTCAACCACACCTTCGACCGTTATCGTCATTTTTTGTACTCCAAAATAATCAAAAAAAAGAGCGTTTAAACGCTCTCGCCCCCCTAGCCCCCCAATTCTGGGGGGAACCGGAATCTGAAGTCCCCCAAAGTTGGGGGATTTAGGGGGCTTGAGTCCCCCAAAGTTGGGGGATTTAGGGGGCCAATCTCACGCCGCTTTCGTTTCAGTCTTGAGTGCCATACGTGCCAAACCGATACACAGCAGCGCATTGACGATCAAGAAACCACGGGCGATCGCGCCGCCGCCCAAGCCCCAGACCGCCGGGGAAATCACCGCACTCACCGCCAGACAACTAGCCACGCCGATGGTGGTTCCGATCGCGGCCCACTTCCACTGCGGATGTCCGAGGAACAGCACCACCAGCACCGCCGGAATCAACACGCTGGCAAATAGCGGATTCAACACCCCGCTGCCCTGAATGGCGCCGCCGAGTTCCGGGACCGAAGAACCCATCACCCGCATCGGCCACTGGGGCAAATCGAAGATATACAAGCCGCGCAGGAAGAACAGACCGCCACTTCCGGCGACCAAACCGCTGGCCATCGACCAACTCCACTGGAAGGGGAAATAATTCCGCAGGAACCAGGCCAGCAGGTAAGAACCCACAACCATCGCCACTTTCGGCAACAGGGCCACCGCGCCGCCGTCGATCCAGAAGCGGGGGTTCAGATAGCCACTATCCCGCAGCCAGCGGAAGAAGTCGCGGAAGGTGATCTGTCCGCGCAGGGCCACTTGCACCGCACTCGCCGCATCCAACTGGCCCGCCCCGAAGTGGTTGAGGGGGTCTTCTTGCACCTTGCGGGACGACTCTTTCAGGATGGCGGAAATTTGTTCAGGGTCGTCCACTCCCGTGGCCCGAATTAACGCCGCGACTCCGGCGACGTGGGGGGAAGCCATGCTGGTGCCCTGGAAGGCGGCGAAAGTCGATCCGCCGTTCTCCGGGTCCACGGTTTCCTGGAGGATGCCGCCGTCTTGATTTTCCCCCTGGGTGAGTCCGCCGGGGGCGGAGAGATCCACACCCGCGCCGAAATTGGAATAGGGGGTCTTGTTGCCCAGGGAATCCAACGCCGAAACGCCGATCACCTTGGGATAGCGGGCCGGATATCCGGCGGCATTTTGTCCGGAGTTGCCCGCGGCGGCGATAATGACGACACCCTGATCGTAGGCGTAATCGATCGCCTCTTTCATCAGGGCGCTTTCCCCGCCGCCGCCGAGACTCATGTTAATCACATCGGCATTATTGTCGGCGGCAAATTTGATCGCCTCGGCGATATCAGAGATCGTCCCGCCGCCGCCGGCCGAGAGCACCTTCAAGGGCATGATTTTGGCTTGGTGGGCAATTCCCGCCACGCCGTAGCCGTTGTTGGTGGACTGGGCGATGGTACCCGCGACGTGGGTGCCGTGTCCGTTGTCGTCGGAGGCTTGGACGCGATCGTTCACGAAGTCATAACCGGGGACGAATTCGGTATCTTTGAGATCGGTAATCTGGCTGACTCCGGTATCGATCACCGCCACGGTGACGCCATCCCCCCGGGTTTCCTTCCAGGCTTCTTCCACATTGATGCTGCGGAAGTTCCACTGTTTGCCGTAGAGGGGATCGTCGGGGAACCGGTCCATGTCGTCGAAAATAATCGCGCCGACGTTGACCGGTTCGGTGTCGATGCTGTAAATATAGTTGGGTTCGATCGCCTCCGTGTCTCCCCGGAAGGATTTTCTCAGGGATTTGAGCAAGTCGCGATCGCCCCGCACGACGTAGACGTTATCCCGTTGGGAGAAGTCGCTGTTGAGGTGGGGGACCACATTGTAGCGATCGGCGATCGTCCGGACGCGATCGGCGATTTCCGTCTGGGATAACTCCTCCCGGAAATCCAGTACAATCGAATCGTATGTGCCTCGGGTTGCCAAGCCGGTAAAGTTAGAAACCGCCCAGCCCAACCCAAGCAAGAACAAGCACAGTAGTAAAAATCTTTTCATCGGTATTTCGCCATACAGAACGGCTGATTTGTCCGGCTGCAAGCGCACAGACGGGACAAAAATCGGATCGGTGATCCCATTCTATCCGCCATCTCCGATGTCGGACGAGAATTGCAAAAATAAGTAAACGGGTAAATTATGGAACGAGGTTTGCTGTGGCTTCCCCTCCTAGCCGTATTTATCGGACTGGCATGGTCGGGGTGGAACGAATTTCAGAAAGTCGAAGCCTACAAAATTTGGGCGGAACCATTCGATCAAGCCAAATATGATATCTATGCCGTGTTGGGTCAAAAGGGGACGGAACTGACCTGGGGCCAGCCCACCCGCCAGGGCCCGGTCAAGCTGGAAACCTTTTCTCTCAAGGACGTGCAATCAATCTGGCTGTTGGTGGATAACAAATCGGTGGATTTCGAGTCCCCCCCACCCAAGGGAAAATCCGTCGAACTCGAATTTATCATGCGAGAGCAACCCGACCCCATCCGCATCCCCTTCACGGAGATTCCCCTGGCGGCGCAGTGGTGCGAGTATTTGCTCAAAATTTGGGAACCGATGCAGGAGTAGGGAGTCGGGAGTCGGTATTAGGGAGTCGGGAATGGGGAATGGGGAATGGGGAATGGGGAAAATTTCATTTTTCATTTTTCATTTTTCATTTTTCCACTGAATCTGCGAAATCTGCGAAATCTGCGGAAGAAAAGATCCGAATCAATTCCCGCCGTGGCATACAATCAAACCAACTGATATTGGGGCGATTGGTTTCGCCCGTCGTTCCATAATGGGGAACTTTATGATATTTAACCGTTTGCCACGATTTTTCTGCGCTTTCGTCCTCAGTCTCTCTTTGCTGCTGTCGGCTTGCGGGGCAACGACCACCGCACCCCCCCAAAACGCGGGAACCGGGGGAACCGCGACGGATGTGGCCACCGCCGAACCGATCGCGGGCGGCAAATTCAACCGATATTTTCCCAAGGGTGGCGGGGAGTATCAAATTACGTTCCGCCAGGAAAAGCAGGGGTTCGCCCAGGCGAAACTCTCCCAGGGGGGGACGGAATTGGCGATGCTGTCTATCAACGATGTCGCCAATAACCCCAGCGCCCTCAACAAGTTTCGGGACAGCGGCCAGACGATCGCGGGCTATCCCGCTACCACCGTCGGCAACAATACCACGGCGCTGCTAGTGGGCGATCGCTTTCAGGTGAAGGTGCAGTCAACATCGATGGCGCCGGGCGATCGTGAAGCTTGGCTGCAACAGTTCGATCTCAACGGTCTATCCAAATTGCGTTAATTATAGGAGTCTCACCGTGAGCAAATCTATCATCGAATTGGTGGACGACCTGCCCACCGGCGGCATCACCGTCATGGTCTTGAAGGGCCTGGATTTTGCCGTTCCCGGCCAGTGGGAAAATGTGGTCGGTTTCGCCAATACAGTCCAAACCGTCACCGGGGAGGACGACCCAGGATTAATTCAGGATATCAGCGAACGGGCCCTGTGGCTCTACAATGACAAGTCGGAAGGCTACCAAAGGGCGCTGTGGCTGTACGAGAAAATCGACAGTGCGGGGAGTGCATTGGGGACGGCGGCATTAGCCAATAAGGTCAGCGAAAATGTTAGTTTTCTGGGATTTCTGGGCAATTTAACCCCCAAGGCGGACAAAGCCCAGGCGATCGACTTGTCCCTGAAGGTGGTGGCGGAGTTGGTGGCGTTTTGCCAAATTAACGGCATTCCGGGGGACAGCATCGGGGATTTCGTGGGGTCCCTGGCGGACTACAGCGGCGAGTCCCTGATGCGGATGGCGGCGTTGGTGTGTTTGGACGGGTTGATCCCCCTCGGACCCGATTTCATTCAGCGGGTGTTGGAGATCGTTTCGGGTCTGACGCCTTCGGAATTGCAGAAAAGCGAGGGTTTCAAACGCATCAACCCGATGATTCCGGGGGACGACGCCTCCGGGAAGTTGAATTTCGTCCAGGAAAGTTTCAATTCGGTGACGGGTTGGATGAGTGGCTTTGTGGGCGATCGCGATCTGACCCCGGAGAAGGTGGTCAAAAATTTGCAGGGTTTCGTGGATATCGCCGATGACAAGTTGGACTATGTGGGCGCCTTCCTGGACATGACCACCAATTATTACACCCACACCGGCATTCAAACCCTGGCGCGGCGGCTGGTGGAACGAGCTTACGCGGAGATTTAGCCGTTCGGGAAATCGGTTGGAGGGCAGGCACAGAGGCACTGCCCCCACCACTGTTTCATGTTTCTGCTTTGTGGGGGCAACCTTATAGGGTTGCCGGAAATTTAGCCGATCGCGATAAAATATCGGCAATGCTCCGCCGGAGCTTGTGGCTGAATTTCAATAAGGAAGCATCGATGTCAGAAGAAGAACAGAAAAAACCCGCGGCTAAGGCCAAAAAGGAGAAACCCCCCGCCGTCGAAGACAAGCCGTTTCCGGAGTTTATGGAGGGGCACTATGTTCCGGCCCTGCAAACGGCGCTTCAGGAACAGGGAATTGAAGATCTGCAGTTGCAATTCGTGAATGGAAAGTTCCCGCCGAGTCTGAAGATTGCGGAGGAGTGCCCGCAGGTGAAGGGCAGTTGGCTCGGAGGCCGCCGCCAGTTTACGGTGTACTTTCCCGGCGAGGATATCAAGGGGCCCAAGTTCTTCTCCTGGGCGGCGGACGGCACGCAACCGAGCAGCATCGAGGGGTTTTTGGGGGACGAGCGCCGCATCAATTTGGATTTGCTGGTGTTCGGCGTGGTGCAGCGGCTCAACGCCCAAAAGTGGCTGGCGCTCAATTGACCGATATCTGAGCTGAAGTCGCACTTCGGGATACTGGAATGGGAGTCGAAATCGGATGGGTTTCGGCTTCTTCATTTTGGGGCGTTGCGACGATGGTGAAAACCTCACCTGTCAGTTTCGGGCGATCGCGTTAGGATACAGATGACCTCAACTTCAAGTAGACGAAAAATCGGAGTGTCGAATCATGGTGGAAAAAGTTAAAAAAAGTGAGTCGGAATGGAGGGAACAGCTCACGCCCGAGCAGTTTAAAGTCACCCGAAAGAAGGGGACGGAACGGGCCTTTACCGGCCCCTATCACGACAATAAGGAAAAGGGCGTTTACCGCTGCGTTTGTTGCGGCAACGAGTTGTTCAGTTCCGATACCAAATTCGATTCAGGGACGGGTTGGCCGAGTTTTTGGGCGCCCGTCGGTGAAGATAGTGTACAATACGAGGATGATAATAGCCTCTTCATGCGCCGCACCGAGGTTCTCTGTGCCCAGTGCGATGCCCACCTGGGCCACGTTTTTGACGATGGTCCAGCCCCGACCGGAAAGCGCTACTGCATGAATTCGGTGGCGTTGGATTTCGATAAAAAAGGCGATTCCTAGCGATTCTCGGCCCCAAATGTCAGCCTCGTCGTTTCGGGGCTGATGTGTGCGATCGCTTTGGATCGCCTTCAATTCAAACGGAATTCGGCTTGAAATAAAGGATAAAATCAATGATGGGTGGGGCGATTCTGGAACCGATTTGACCGAGCCACAAAAGTCACTTCTTATTTGGCAATTTACGCCACAGTTTGTGAAGTTTGTGGATTGACAAATTGCACGTTTAATGATAGGTAAATCTCTGAAATCAGGACTGACAAGCGATCGCGGCTCCATTCGTTCTCTCCATCAAGGATCGTCAATGGGATCGACTGATATATTTTGTGATGAAAGTTACAGTCGGAAAGATGTTAACTTTATGTATTCTCACCGGTGCGGATAGTTTGTCATAATGGACGACAGTTGAAGGGAGAGTAAAAAGAGCAACTAGCCTTTCGTAGCATCTCACCAAAAACGACTCTCTCTCAGCTCAATATTGGGTTGGCGATCGCGCTGGCTCTGGGTTGGCTCTCCCGATGCGCTGGGATGCGATTCGATCTCACCTTGATGAGGTCTCGGATCGGTTCTATCCCGGCATCAGGGGCAATCCGTTTATTTATCTCCCTAGCCGATGCCTCTTTTTGAAGATCTACGGCGATGTCAAAAAAGTTACCGCGACCCCTGTAATTTCCCTGATGAACGAGATCTTCCTGTCATCCCCATCAAATCGATAATCAATCAAAAAAAATTGCTCGATAACCCTTTCAGAACCGACGCGAGTTGATACCCGGGTGTGGTTGATGTTTGGGAAATTCCCAATTGAGTTCTCAAAAAATTGATGCATCGACCGATCGCCTTATAATAGGTTTAATCTCCCATGTTCTAAGGGTCAGGCTGGTCGATCATGACAAATCGCGAAAAATTGCTGCAGTTTGCAGAAGCATTGGTACTCTCGAGGCGGGGAAACCCTCTCAGCTACATCGAAAAAGTGGTCTTGGACGAATCGCTGCAAAATCTCAAAAAGACCTACGACGAAATTGCTACGGAAAACGGCTACTCCCCCAGATATTTAAAAAATGGGGTGGCCCCCCGGCTCTGGCAAATGCTCTCCGACATCCTCGGGGAAAAGGTGAGCAAAACGAACTGCCGGTCGCTTCTCGAAAATCAGTTGAGCGGTTACGGAAATTTTGGGGGCGAGAGTGTGAGGGCGGACCCTATGTCAAAACCCGGCCCGCTCTCCGGGGACGGCGGCATCGGGATAGAGTCTCCCGAGGGACAGGTCCCCCTGGCTTCGCAACTCTACATCGAGCGCCCGCCCATCGAATCGATTTGCTATCAAGAAATTTTACAACCCCGGGTGCTGCTCCGCATCAAGGCGCCCCGACAGATGGGGAAAACCTCGCTGATGGCCCGGGTACTCGCCCACGGGGAAGGGCAGGGTTTGACTCCGGTCCGCCTCAGTTTCAACCAGGTTGAAAGTGAGCTGTTCGCCTCGACGGACAGGTTTTTGCGGTGGCTGTGCGCCAACGTCGCGCAACAGATGGGACTGCCTTCCCTGTTGGATGAATTCTGGGACGAAGATATGGGGGCGTTGGTGAGTTGTTCGCTCTATTTTCAGGAATATTTGCTCGAAAAAATTGACTCCCCCCTGCTCCTGGCTTTGGATGAGGTGAACCAGCTTTTCGAGCACCCCTCCCTGGCCAGAGATGTTTTGACATTGCTGCGGTCTTGGCACGAAGAAACCCGAGATATCGGGATTTGGCGGAAACTGCGGCTGCTCATCGTCCACTCCACGGACGTTTACATCCCCTTAAACACCAACCAATCCCCCTTCAATGTCGGGCATTCCCTGGAGTTGCCGCCCTTTACCCCGGTGCAGGTTGTGGAGTTGGCCAGCCGCCACGGGTTGCAGTTGAGTTCGGAGGAACTGACGCAGTTGTGCCGACTGGTGGGGGGGTTTCCCTATCTGGTGCGGCTGGCGCTCTACGAAGCCATGACTCGGAATGTCCCCCTCCCGAATTTGCTGTCGGAGGCGACGAGGGAAACGGGAATTTACAGCCGTCACCTGCATATGCAATTGTGGCACTTGCAGCAAAATCCCGAGTTGGCGATCGCGTATCGCAAAACCGTGCAGGCGACCGAACCGATCCGACTCGACCAGGTGTCGGGGTTCAAACTCAAAAGCATGGGGCTGGTGAATCTGGAGGGCGATCACGCTACGGTCAGTTGCGAGCTTTACCGGCGATATTTTGGCAGCCAATTGGAGCGTTTTTAGTTAAGTTTTAAAGCGCTCACCGGTACATCGTCCCAGGATTCGACGGTCCGCAGGCGGGCGACCCAACCCAGTTGTTTTTGGGCGTCCGTCAGATCGTTTTTAAATGTCTCGTGACAGTCTTTCGCCTGAGTTTCGTCGCAGCAGGCGATGCAGGAATAAATGATGCCGGACGGATCGATCTGTTCGTTGACCCAAATCGTCATGTTTGATGTCCTCAGTCTTTCTAAATTTCTGCGGGATAGGGATATTTTACAGCAGGGAGTGGGGAATGGGTGAAGAGGTAAGAGGCAAGAGGTAAGAGGCAAGAGGCAAGAGGTAAGAGGTAAGAGGTGAAATGACAACTTTTTAGACTTATTTTTCAAGGCGACTCAAGTCGCCGTTCGTTTTTCATCTACGTTTTAAAAAACGTAGCTTTCAAACTCTTGTCCTTTTCTCGTAATTCCTGCGATCGCTATGTTGATTATTTAATCATGTGTATGGGCGTGTTACCCCCACGGAATCATTATCGCCCCCCGGCGGAAAAATGTCAACCCCTTTCCCCAAAATTCGGCGTCGATTTTTTCAAAAATTATTAATTATCAATGATCAGGTGATGTCAACCCCACCGGCAAAGTTCGGTTTGGCGTACCATTGCGGGGGTGCGATCGTGGTTCGGCTATTCCCATCTTTTCAGTGGTTAAAACCGAATCCACATCGAAGGTTGAATGGACTATTCTTGAAATCAAGCGGGTAGCAAGCGCACCCAGAAACCGACAGGGATTTTAAACAGGAGGACAAGACAATGGCACTGGTTCGTTTTGGTTGGGAACCCTTCCGGGAAATCGACACTCTGCAACGTCAAATGAACCACCTGTTCGACAGTTTGACGACCAGCACGGAAGATGTCGGCGCGGCCTTCGTTCCCCCGGCCGAACTCCACGAAACTCCCGAAGCATTGCACCTGAAATTAGAATTGCCGGGAATGAATCGCGAAGACATTGACGTGCAGGTGACGGCGGATGCGATCGCGATCGGGGGCGAACGGAAATCCGAAACCCACGCGGAAGAAAAAGGCGTGACCCGCAGCGAATTCCGCTACGGCAAATTCCGCCGTGTGATCCCCCTTCCGGTTCGGGTTCAAAATACCGACGTTCGCGGAGAGTACAAAGACGGCATTCTCAGCTTGACCCTTCCCAAAGCCGAGGAAGAGAAGCACCGGGTGGTGAAAGTCGAACTCGGGTAAATCAATTATAATCTTGTTGTTGGGCTTCAGCCCGTGGAAGCGCTAAAGCGCAACAACGGATAGACTGTTAATATGAGAATCAATAAGTTGGGAATGGGGCGGCACAGGTCGGAGAGCATTTGACCCGATTCCCAACTTTGTTATCATGTAGAGAAATTGGGAGGTATCGCCCATGCCAGCGACGACGGATTACAAAGATTATTATGGGATTTTGGGGGTGGATAAAAATGCCAGCACCGACGACATAAAAAAGGCGTTTCGGAAGTTGGCGAGAAAATATCACCCCGACCTCAACCCCAACAATCGCGAGGCGGAACAGAAATTCAAAGACATCAACGAAGCCCAGGAAATTTTGACCGATCCGGAGAAGCGACGGAAGTATGATCGCTTCGGCCAGTATTGGCAACAGGCGGGTCAGGGAACGTCGCCGGGAAGTGGTTTTGAAGATTTCGACTTCGGACAGTACGGCAATTTTGAAGACTTTATCAACGAATTGCTGGGGCGGTTCGGAGGGGCATCTTCACGCCAATCCTACGGCTATTCTCAGGGTGGAAATTCCGCCGGTTTTGACGATTTCGGAGACTTTTTCGGGGGCGGATATGCGGGTTATCGCGATATTCCCCCCAGGGATTTTACCGCCTCGTTACCGCTGACGTTTTCGGAAGCCTTTCGGGGGGTAGAAAAGAAATTTACTTTGGATGGTGAAACGATCCGGGTGAGGATTCCGCCGGGGGCGAAACCGGACAGTCGCATCCGGGTGAAGGGGAAGGGGGGAGTCAGCCCCACTTCTCAGAAACGGGGGGATTTATATCTGACAGTGGAACTCGAACCCCACCCATTTTTCCAGTTCGACGGAAATAATATTATCTGCGAACTTCCGATTACTCCGGAAGAGGCGGTTTTGGGAGGGGAAATTCAGGTTCCGACGCCGGACGGACAGGTGACGATGAGGATTCCGCCGGGGGTGGATTCGGGGCAGTCCCTGCGGCTGCGGGGGAAGGGTTGGCCGGTTCCGAAGAGGAAGGAACGGGGCGATCAGATCGTGCGGTTGAAGGTGGTGACGCCGAAACAAGTGGGCGATCGCCAGCGGGAGTTGTACGAAGAATTGCGGAAAATCGGCAATTTCAATCCCCGCCAAAATTTGGAAAATATCAGCTTGTAGAATTGGGAATCTCAGGAGGGATAAATTATGACTAGCAGCACAATTTTTGACCGGTTTGAAACGGTAGAATATCTTTGGATCGATGAAATGGGGCGGGTGCGGCGGAGTGGCAAACAAGGGCCTGCGGCGGCGGGGGCGAAAATGTATTCGACTCGTCCGATCCGCAATTTCGATACCGCAGAATGGGCAAATTCGACGGTTATCGACGTGGAGGCGATCGCTTCGGAAGTGGTGGAGGAAAAGGCGCCGAGATGGTGGGAACGGGCGAACCGCTGGCTGAAGGCGGCGAGTCGGGTTCTGTGGCCGGCGATCGGATAGTATGAGTCCCCAAACCCCCAATTCTGGCCCCCAAACCCCCAATTCTGGCCCCCAAACCCCCAATTCTGGCCCCCAAACCCCCAATTCTGGGGGCTTTGATGAGGGACGATTTTCGGGGTCCTAAACCCCCAATTCTGGCCCCCAAAGCCCCAATTCTGGGGGCTTTGATGAGGGACGATTTTCGGGGTCCTAAACCCCCAATTCTGGCCCCCAAACCCCCAATTCTGGGGGCTTTTAGCGAATCAAATTTTTGCGAATCATTGAAAATTGCTATAGTATAATAGAAGTTTTTTCGGTTTTTAAAAACAGGATGAAAATTGGAGGATCGTGAATGCAGGATAGCAAAAAAGAATCGAATCTGTTCCGCCAGTGGGGCGGTTATGCGATCGCCGTGGTGTTGAGCGTGGGGCTGACCCTGGCATCGCTGCGGGTGTTCCCCGGTGTGTTTCTGCCCCCCGCCAAGGCGACGAGTCCGCAGGTGGCGGAGGTTGCTGCTGTCGCCCCTGTTGCTGAACCGGAATCGGTGGCGATCGCACCCCAACGGGCGGGCAATTTTGTGGCGATGGCGGTGAACCGCGTCGGGCCGGCGGTGGTGCGGATCGATACGGAACGGACGGTTTCCACGAATCTCCCGGACCCGTTTTTTGACGACCCGTTTTTCCGCCGCTTTTTCGGTGACGATGGCTTTCCTCAGTTCCCGAAAGAATACCAGCAGCGGGGGCAAGGATCGGGTTTTATTGTTGACAGCAATGGCGTTATTTTAACCAACGCCCACGTCGTCCGGGGGGCCGATCGCGTGACGGTGACGCTGCGGGACGGACGGGAATTGCAAGGGGAAGTCAAAGGTGCCGACGAACCCTCGGATCTGGCGGTGGTGAAGGTGGAAGGAACGGATCTTCCCGTCGCGAAACTGGGCAATTCTGCGGAAGTTCAGGTGGGAGATTGGGCGATCGCGGTGGGAAATCCTTTGGGATTGGATAATACCGTCACCCTGGGAATTGTCAGTACCCTGAATCGCCTCAGTTCGGAAGTGGGAATCCCGGATAAGCGGCTGGAATTCATCCAAACCGACGCGGCGATCAACCCCGGAAATTCTGGCGGTCCTTTGTTGAATGAACGGGGGGAAGTGATCGGCATCAATACGGCGATCCGGGCGGACGGACAGGGCATCGGATTTGCCATTCCCATCGATGCGGCGAAGGAAATTAAAGATCGATTGGCGAGGGGCGAAAGAATCCCCCACCCGTTCATCGGAATTCGGATGATTTCTCTGACTCCGGAAATTGCCGAGGAAGCTAACAGCGACCCCAATTCGATGCTTTTGGTTCCCGAAATTGAGGGGGTTTTGGTGGTGCAGGTGATTCCGGACAGTCCGGCGGCACGGGCGGGTTTGCGTCGCGGCGACGTGATTACTAAAATTGATGGCGATCGCGTCACGGAGGCGGATCAGTTGCAGCGAATTGTGGAGAAATCCCAAATCGGAAAGCCGCTGCGATTTGAAGTGCGGCGGGGGAATGGAACGGAGGCGATCGCCATTCGTCCGGGCGAACTTCAGGATGCGAATTTGCGGCAGTAGCAAGCCCCCTAAATCCCCCAACTTTGGGGGAGTTCAGCCCCCTAAATCCCAAAAAAGTGGGGGTAATTCAGCCCCCTAAATCCCCCAACTTTGGGGGAGTTCAGCCCCCTAAATCCCCCAACCTTGGGGGACTTCAGCCCCCTAAATCCCCCAACCTTGGGGGACTTCAGACTTAATTGTAGGGTGCGTTCCCTGAAATAATCTGTAATGGTGGGTTACGGCGCGAATGAAAAGTTGTCGGTTTTTCAGAAAAATTACTGCCGCGCCTAACCCACCCTACTGA